>JAXFQS010000134.1:0-8968 GCA_034178815.1 Kiritimatiellia bacterium
CATCGGCGGTGAAGAACTGAAGCGTTCCTTTTTGAGCGATGAACGCTTGGGAGTGAAGCCGGCATAGCCAGCGGGGATGTCGATTTTCTGGTAGCCGACGATGTTGGAGGAGGTCACATCGGCGACGACGATTCCGGCAGCGAAGAGCGCCACTGCGACTCTGGAATTTGTTGGGTTTTTGGGCGATTTCGGGGGTGGATGGCGTTTGTGCGGCGGTCGGAAAGGTAGGCGGGAAGGGGAGGCGTGGGTTGATAGGAAAGGGGGGCGTTCTCGGGCAGGTGTCGGGGCGGGCGGTTGATAGGAAAGGGGAGCGGAGGTGGTTGGAACTTGCATTTGGGGGCGGTTTTGGCTAGAATAAAAGGAAACCGTTTCAGGAAGGATGATTGATGATGCGAATGGGGCTCTATTGGTTGGTGGTTGGGTTGTCCGCGGGCGTGGCGCTGGGGGAGTTGAAGCCGAAGGCGTATGAGATGCCGGTTTCGACGAACGACTGGGAGAACTTGTCGGTCAATTCGCGGAATCGCCTGCCCGCGCGAACCTATTGCTTCCCGTTGGCGACGGTGGAGGCGGCGTTGGGGCGCGAGGTCGTGCCGCCGACGCCCTACCGGATGAGTCTGGACGGCGTGTGGAAGATTCGCTGGGCGGGCGACCCGGCGCGGCGGGCAATGGGCTTTTGGGATGAAGGGTTCGATGTCTCCTCGTGGGAGGATATCGATGTGCCCTCGTGTGTGGAACTGCGCGGCTTCGGCGCGCCCGGCTACACGAATGTCCAGTACCCGCACGCCAACCGCTGGCCGCTTATCCGCGACCGGCAGAATCCCGACCGAGCCGACTACAATCCCGTCTCCTCCTATGTGCGGTCGTTCGACCTCCCCGAGGGGTGGGAAAAGCGCGATGTCTTCCTGCGCTTCGACGGCGTCTACAGCGCCTACTATGTTTGGATCAACGGGAAGATGGTCGGCTATGCGGAGGACTCTAAACTTCCGAGCGAGTTCAATGTGGGCGCCGTCGTCCGCCCCGGGAAGAACCGGATTGCCGTGCAGGTCTACCGTTGGTGCGACGGTTCCTACCTCGAAGACCAGGATATGTTCCGCTATTCCGGCATCTTCCGCAGCGTCACCCTCTGGTCGCGCGAGAAGGACGGTATTTGGGACTTCGTCGTCAAGACCGCGTTGACCAATGACTACCGCGACGCCACCCTCGAAGTCGTCTGCGACAAGCCTGCCGATATCACCCTCTACGACGGTCAGAAGCCCATCCTCAAGGGCAAATCCGGACAGCGCTGCGAACTCAAGGGCGTCAAACTCTGGAGCGCCGAGACGCCCAACCTCTATACCCTCGTCGTCCAGTCCGGCAACGACATCCGAGCCCGCAAGATCGGCTTCAAAGAGCAGAAAATCGTTGGCCACATCTTCTATGTCAACGGCCGCCCCATTAAACTCAAGGGCGTCAACCGCCACGAATGCAGCCCCGAGAATGGGCGCACCGTCTCCCTCAAAGAGATGATGCTTGACATCGAACTCTTCAAGCGCCATAATATCAACACCGTACGAACCTGCCACTACCCCGACAGCCCGATTTGGTACGACCTCTGCGACCGCTACGGCATCTATGTCGTCGCCGAGGCCAATGTCGAGGCCCACGAACCAGGCTACGGCGAAAACGGCCTCGGACTCTACCCGCAGTGGCGCGACTCCATCGTCGAACGCAACCGCCGCCACGCCGAATTCTACCGCAACAATGTCTGCGTCACCTTGTGGTCTCTCGGAAACGAGACCGGCCACGGACAGAACTTCCGCGAGGCACGAGAAGCCGTCCGCCATGCCGACCCCTCGCGCCCGATCCATTGGGAGCGCGGGAACAAAGATGCCGATGTCGACTCCACTATGTATCCCCCCGTCGAGTGGGTCATCAACCGCGGAAAACTCGGCGATGGTTTGCTCAAGCAGGAGGGAGTCGTTAAAGGCGCCTTCGGTATCGGGGACGACCAGTTCGCGGGGAAACCTGCCTTCCTTTGCGAGTACGCCCACGCTATGGGCAACGCCATCGGGAACTTTCAAGAGTACTGGGACGCTTTCTACGCCTACGAGTCGCTGATGGGCGGTTGCATCTGGGATTGGGTTGACCAGGCCGTCTGGAAGGATACCGACCGTCTCGACCCGAAGACGGGCCGGCGCGAGCGCTATTTGGCGTATGGCGGGGACTTCGACGAAGCGCCGCATAGTGGTGCGTTCTGCGACAACGGCGTGGTCGATCCGTTGCGTACGGTGACCCCGAAACTTTTGGAGGTGGCGCATGTGCATCGCAATTTGATTGTGCGCCGCGAGGGGGAAGGTTTTGAACTGGAGAATCGCTATGGTTTTACCTCGTCGGATGCTTTCGACGGCCATTGGCAGTTGCTTGCGGACGGTGCGGTGGTCGCGAAGGGGGACTTCGCGGTGCCTGCCGTGGAGCCGTTGAAGCGGGGCAAACTGGTCGTGCCGGATCTGGCGCGGGCGATGGCCAAGATCGACGGCAGGGAGTGGGTGGTGAACTTCTCGTTCACGGCTCGCGGGGCTAGGTTCGATGGGCTGGTGCCGGCGGGTTGGACGGTGGCCCGGGATGAGATTGTTTTGACGGCTCCGGTTGCGCCCCCTGCGCTCAAGGCGGCGGCACCCGGGGCGGTCTCGGTTGTGCAGGAGGGGGACGGTTCGGTTGTGGTGAAGGGGCCGAAGGTGCTGGCTCGTTTCAGCCGGAAGTCGGGTACGCTCTCGAAGCTGGTGTTGGATGGGGTGACGGTGCTGGAGGAGTTGGATGGTGGTTTGGCGGCTGGTCCGCGCTTGACTTGTCTGAGGGCTCCTGTGGACAATGATCGTTGGTTGTGGCAGGGGGCGGACTGGAGTTGGGATGACCGGTTTTCGTTGAAGCGTTCGGGGTTGGTTCAGGCGCGGTATCATGTGCTGGACTTGTCGGTCTCGGGGAACTCGGTCAAGGTTGTGGTGGATGTGACGGGTGCCAAGGGGATTGGGTTTGTGCACGAGTCGGTCTGGACATTTGGTGCGGGGGGGCGGATCGAGGTGGCGAACAAGGTGGTGCCGTATGGGAAGTTTCCTCCGGCGATTCCGCGTTTGGGTCTGTCGTGGAAACTGTCGCCTGCGCTGGAGCAGATGGCGTACTATGGTCGCGGGCCGCACGAGAACTATGTCGATCGTCGGCGTTCGGCTTTCCTCGGGGTCTATCGGTCGACGGTTTCGGAACAGTTTGTCGACTATGTCCGGCCTCAGGACAATGGCTACAAGAGCGATGTGCGGTGGGTTTCGTTCACGGACAAGGATGGCCGCGGGGTGCGTTTTGCCTCGGCTACGCCGCTCTTCGTGCAGGCGTTGCACTATCCGTGGGAGGAGCTTGCGACGGCGCGTCACGATGGTGGCGAGGCGCGCTACCGGTGGCCTTTGCGTCCGGCGGCTGAGGTCTATCTCAATCTTGATGTGCGGCAGTTGGGGCTGGGCGGCGCCTCTTGCGGTCCGCGTCCGATGGGGTGCTACCGCTTCAATCCTGAGGCGCCCGTCGAGTGGCGTTTCACGCTCGAACCTGTCCGCGCGAAGTAGTCCTGTCTGTGTGCCCCGTTCTCTCGTGCCGGGCGGGGCCGTTCTCGGGCACCAACGGAGTCGTCCGGTAGGCACCTTCGCCTAGCGGAGGTGCCTATCTCCTCGTGCGGGAGGTGGCAACCTGCCGCAGCTGAAGGTGCGTATCTGCTGCGCCTGCCGGAAGCGGTCGTGATGCCCTTTTCCGCGTCGACTTGCGTTTGACGGCTTGCCTTTTGCGCTGCTTTGCGCTATAATCCTCCTTAGCATCAACTTTTCCAAGGAATTTCCTATGCAGAACCAAGAGGTCTACGACGAGCTTGTCGCGAAGTTCGAGAAACAGTACGGCTGCAAACCCGCCGCCGTCGCCTACGCCCCCGGCCGCATCGAGGTGCTCGGCAACCACACCGACTACAACGAAGGCTTCGTCTTCTCCGCCGCTATCGACTACGGCACCTTCTTTGCCGTCGCCCCCACCGCTGACAACACCTGTTCGCTCACCGCGGGCGACCTGATGGTGCGCGTCGACTTTACCCTCCAGAGCGTTCAGAAGGCCCAGACCGATACTTGGCAGAACTATGTGACCGGCACCTTCAACTGGCTCTTCGACGGCAATCCCGCCAGCGCCCCCCACGGCTGGAACGGTATGTTTCTGGGCAACATCCCCCTTGGCGTCGGACTCTCCTCCTCCGCCGCGCTTGAGATGTGCACCGCCATCGCCCTCTGCAAAATCTACGGCCTCCAGAAGTCCAAAGAAGAACTCGCCCGCATCGGGCAGAAGGCCGAACACACCTTCGCCGGATGCCCCTGCGGCCTGCTCGACCAAATCAGTTCCCTCGCCGGAAAAGAGGGCCAACTTGTCAAGACCGACTTCCGCACCCTCAAGTTCGAAAATGTCGACCTCGGCCCCACCGTCGCCTTTATGATGGTCAAGTCAAACGCCAAACACGCCCTCGTCGACGGCGCCTACGCCTCCCGCCGCGAGGCTTGCGAGGCCGCCGCCCGCCACTTCGCCAAAGTCCTCCGCCATCCCGTCACCCACCTGCGCGATGTCTCCAGCGCCGAATGGCTCCTCTATCGCGACGGACTCGACCCCGTTCAGGCCAAGCGCGCCATCCACCCCATTGGCGAAGACGAGCGCGTCCTCAACGGCGCCAAACTCCTCGAACAGGGCAACCTCAAGGCCTTCGGCGCGCTTATGTTCGACTCCCACGAGTCCAGCCGGAACTGGTTCGAAAACTCCTGCCCCGAACTCGATACCATTGTCGACATCGCCAAAACCTTGCCCGAAGTCTACGGCGCCCGCCTTTCCGGCGGCGGCTTCGGCGGAAGCTGCTGTTTGCTCGTCCAGCCTGAAGCCGCAGACAAGATTTCCGCGGCCATCACCCAGGGCTACAAGGCCGTTTACGGCGACGAGCCCCAATGCGCCCTCATCAAGCCCTCCGAAGGCGCCCGCCTCGTCTGAACCAACCTTCGCGGCGGACGCCTCCGCGCCCGCCCATCGAATCCCAATCAACAAAGGAAATAGCCATGTCCTGCTGCTGCCAAGACACCAAAAAGCCCGAAGGAAACATCTTCGCTATCGGGATTATGTTCGCCCTCTTCTTTATGATCGCCTTCGTCACCAACTTCGGCGGATCGATGGCCGTCGTGGCGAAGAACCAGTTCCAAGTGACTGACTCGCTTTCCCAGCTCGGGAGCGTGGCCAACTTCCTGGCCTATCTCTTCATGGGCATCCCGGCGGGGCTTATCCTCAAGAGCAGGGGCTACAAGTTCACCGCCCTCTCGGCTGTGGTTGTCGGTATCGCAGGGCTGGGCATCCAGATTGCCTCGGGGTATCTCGCCAATTACATGGTCTACTTGGCAGGTGCGTTCGTGGCTGGTTTCTCGATGTGCATGCTCAACCTGGTGGTCAATCCTCTGCTCAATACGCTTGGAGGCGGGGGGAACAAGGGCAACCAGTTGGTGCAGTTCGGTTGCTCGATCAACTCGATTGGTGCGACGATTGCGCCGGTGTTGCTGGGCTACTTGATTGGCGATGCGGCCAAATCCACGGTGAAGGATGTAATGCCTGCAATGTGGATTGCGGTTGGCATTTTCGTGCTGGCGTTCGTGATTCTGGCGCTCTCGGCGATTCCCGAGCCGCACTTGAAGAACAAGGCTGACGCGGCGGCGGAGGGTAGTCTGCTGTCGGACATTGCGGCGACTTTCAGTTTTAGCCATTTCTTCCTTGGGGCGATTGCGATTTTCTTCTACATCGGGGTTGAGGTTGGCATTCCGAATATGGCGAATCTCTATATGACCGACCCGGCTTCGGGCGTGGCTAATGTGGGGGCTGAGGTTGCCGGCATGGTGGTCGGGGCCTACTGGTTCTTTATGCTGATTGGACGCTTGATTGGGGGGATGATCGGCGGCAAGGTCTCTTCGCGCGCAATGGTATCGTTCTGCGCCTTGCTGGGGCTGGGGCTGATCACCGCGTCGATTCTGGTGCCGGTGCAGATGGTGACGGTTCTGGGCAAGAGCATTCCGCTCTCGATGGTCTTGGCCGCCTGTGGAGGCTTCAGCACCTCGGTTATGTTCGGCGGCATCTTCAACCTTGCCACCGAGGGGCTGGGCAAGTATGTGCCGGTCGCCTCGGGCATCTTTATGACGATGGTCTCGGGCGGTCTGTTGCTGGCGTTGCAGGGCAAACTCGCGACCCTCCTGGGCGGCCAGCTCCAGAGCTACTGGATGACCGTCGGTCTGCTCGCCTACATCCTCATCTATGCGCTGATTGGTTCGCGCGTCTTGAAGCGCGCCCCTGAAGCGTAAGGGTTCGTTCCTAAACTGTCTCCACCAGCCGTCGGGCCCGCGCCCGGCGGCTTTTCATTGCCACCAATCCCCTCCGCAGGTGTCCGCCACCCCCTTTCGAAGATTTCCACCTCCGGCGGCAATTCCTGCTTGACAATCCTGCCCTATTGTGCTAATCTCTTGCGCCATTGAGGGCATACGCCCCTTTGTTCCGGTGTAGCGCAGTGGTAGCGCAGGAGACTGTTAATCTCTTGGTCGTAGGTTCGAATCCTACCACCGGAGCCACCCTTCGGGTCTGCCGTCCGGCAGACCTTTTTTCGTCTGGAGCGGAAAGATGGAACTGGCGAATCGGCGCATCCTCGTCCTCGGCGGCGGCAGAAGCGGTCTGGCCGCCGTGCGGTTGCTCCTTCACGAAGGCGCCCGCGCCACCCTCGCCGACCGCGCCCCGAACGAAACCCTCCGCACCGAACTCGCCCGCCTCGGCGTCCCACTCGCCACCGCCGAGACCCTTCCCCAAGAACCTTTCGACCGCTGCATCGCCAGCCCCGGCTTCCCCCTCGACCATCCCTGGATCCGCGACTGCAACCGCCGCCGCATCCCCATCTCCTCTGAAATCGACCTCGCCGCCAGCCGCTTCCACGGCACTGCCGTTGCCATCACCGGAAGCAAAGGGAAAAGTTCCGTCGTCAAACTCATCGCCGACACCCTCACCGCCGCCGGCAGACCCGCCGTCCCCTGCGGCAACTATGGCACCCCCTTCGCCCAAGTCGCCCTCGACACCCCGCAAGCCATCGCCATCGTTGAAATCAGCTCCTTCCAGATGGAACACACCAACCGCTTCGCCCCAGACGCCGCCGCCATCCTCAACATCCAGCCCGAACACCTCGACCGCCACCACACCCGCCACGCCTACGCCGCGCTCAAAGAAAAACTTCTCGCCCTCGCCAAGCCCGGAGCCCTCACCCTTCGTCCCCACGACCTCGGCACCCCCCCGTTCGACGCCGACGGCACCTACTTCGGCAACCCCATCCTCGCCCCCGCTCTCGACGCCGCTGTCCGCATCCTCCGCCACCTCCGGCTCCCAGATCCAGCCATCGCCCGCGGCATCCGCACCTTCCAGCCCCTCCCGCACCGCTACCAACTCATCGCCGAAGTCGACCAAATCCGATTCATCGACGACTCCAAAGCCACTAATCTCGCCGCACTCCTCGCCGCCGTTCAGATGACCCAAGGCCCCATCCGTCTCATCGCCGGCGGCCTCCCGAAAGAAAACGACTTCACCCCCGCGCAGTTTCTGCTTTCCAAGCGCGCCAAAAAAGTGTATCTTATAGGAAGTTCCGCACAGACCATGGCCAACGCGTGGCAGAGTGCCGTCCCCTGCCTAATCGCAGAAACCCTCGACCGCGCCGTAGCACAGGCCTGGGCGGATGCCAACCCCGGCGACACCATCCTGCTGTCTCCGGGCACCGCCAGTTTCGATCAGTTCAACAGCTACGGCGAGCGCGGGGAGCGCTTTGCCAGGCAAGTCCGTGAAGTCACGGCATCGCCCCGCCAGGCGAAGGAGTACTAGACTATGACCCTCAAACCAGTCAAACCCGCCGCGTGCATCGGCGCCATCGCCGCTGCCCTCTTCTTCCAAGGTTGCCAGTCCACGCCTGACAAGGTCGACGAGCCTGCGAATGAACCTGTCGAGATTCCTCCCGCCCATGTCGCGTCTGAACCGTTGCCGCCGGCGGAGCCGGCTCCTGCCAAGCCGGAGACAACGGTCTACACTGTCAAGTCCGGTGATACGCTCTCGGCGATTGCGGTGGCTTATGGGTTGCGTCTGCCCGATATTTTGGCGCTGAATCCCTCGGTCAAACCTGACCGAATCTATGTTGGTCAAAAGATCCAGTTGCCCGGGAAGGTTGATATCAAGGCGGAGTCGAAGCCGCTTCCTCCGCCCAGGCCTACTGCCAACGGAAGGACAACGGTCTATGTCGTCAAGGGGGGCGATTCGTTGAGTGTCATTGCCAAGCGGGTTGGCTGCAAGGTTTCGTGCATCAAGGAACTCAATGGGCTCAAGAGCGACAAGATTTGGGTTGGTCAGAAGTTGAAGGTTCCGGCCGGGGCGAAGGTTTCGGCGAAGCCGGCTCAAGTCAAGCCGGATTGCGAGCACGGCCAGCGGCGCGGCCAGCAGTCGAAGGTTTCGGCGAAGTCTGAGGTTGCGGCGCAAGCGGATCCGAAGGCGGCTGTGACGGCCTCGAAGGCGGCGGAACCTGTGGTGTCTGCGGCGGAACCTGCGCCGGCGGCTCCTACGGCTGTTGAGGAGCCTGAGGTTGCCGCGCCTCCGGCGGTTTCTGGGGATGCGAAGGCTCCGGCGACTTCTTCCTATACGGTTCGCGCGGGGGATGACCTCTATTCGATTGCGATGCGCTGGGCGGTCTCTCCCAATGAAATCAAGGCGCTCAATGGGTTGGAGGGTGATGTGGACAAGATTACGCTCAAGCCGGGGCAGGTGCTGAAGATTCCTGCGGTCGATTGAGGTGTTGTTTTAGGTAGGGCCGCTGGCTTGTTGCCGGCGGCTCTTTTTGTTTCCGAGGGTGATGTCGGGTGGGTAGGTTTTGGGGGTGGTG
>JAXFQS010000155.1:0-8426 GCA_034178815.1 Kiritimatiellia bacterium
CGCCTGTTGGGACTCCCCCTCGCCGCCGACACCTGCGTCTGGGACGGGTACGAACTGCGTACCCGCACCGACAAGCCCTCGACGCCGTCCCGCTCAAGGCAACTACGCCATCTCGAAAGGGGAGAATTCCTCCCCCGACACCGCCTACTTCCACGATATGATTCTGCGCGTGATGCGGGTGCTCGACTATGTCGCATCCCGTCCCGAATGGAGCCGCAAAGACCTTCTCGTCCAGGGCACCTTCCAAGGCGGTCTGCAGGCGAGTTGGGCGACTGGTCTCGCCCCGGTTATGACGCTCGCCTCGGTCTGCATCACCTGGAATTGCAACTTGGGATTCCTCGACAATCCCAAGAAACTCCGCGGCACTTGGCACATTCCCTAGACTCCGGGACTGGGCTACTTTGATGCCGTGAACCCTATCAAGCGCCCTTGCGCCTGTGTGTCGATTACCCCGTGCCGGGCTGGCCGACTTCACCACTCCGCCCTCGACGCTTGCGGTCTACTACAACGCCACCCCCGGCGACAAGCGCATTGTCTGGATTCAGGGCTCTGCCCACGGCTACATCCCCGTCGGCCCCGTCGCGACCGTCATCCGCGAGCGCAAACTCAAGGGCTGGCCTGAGGTGAAGCACCGCTAGCCGCCTGCGCCCGCGGCGACGCACGGAAGGTGGCAACCTCCGCCCCACCATCCTAAGCGGCAATTTCCCCCACGGGCGCGCACCTGCCGAAGCGGCGGGTACGCACCTTTGCCAGCTGCTCAAAGCAACCTTTCTCCGCCACGCCCAAAATGGGGCGCCCAAACTTTTTTGCCGAGAAACACAAAAAAGACTTGACACAGGGGGGGGGGGGCTAATATAACGCCGGCGCTTCGTTTGAATGGTCGCAGGGGCGGCTGGACGGCGGGCGGCGCAAGAGAATGATTCCCGAAGAGTGAAAGGGACTGGAGAAGATGAAGATGAGACTATTGACTGGTGCTGTCGTTGCAGGCATGCTTTCGGCTTCAACGCTTTCGGCGGCATGGACGGCGACGGGCACCGCCAACGAGTACACGGACGGCTACTGGACAATCACCCGCTCGGGCAACACCCTCTCCAAAGTGGTGGCCGGGGGCGAGGTAGCCGCCGATCTGGACTTGACCACCTTCGAGGCAGACACCGGCGTCAAAATCAACCGCGTGGGCGGCGAAGTCTGCACGAGTCCCCTGATTGCCTCCTTCACCGGCCCCGATGTCGTCCATCTCGACACCAAAGCCTTTTACAAAAACACCGGCATCACCAACCTCGTGCTCTCTTCGGAGTGGCATCAGGCTTGGAGCTACTCCGAGCAGTTCCTCAACGGTTGCACCAACCTCGAGAATCTCGAACCCAAAGTCATCAAGTGGACGACTTGGTCGGGCCCGAACCTGATATGCAACTGCCCGAAACTCACCATCGATGTGGAGTTCCCGCTGATTGAAAAAATCTGCGGCTTCCGAGGCGTCTTCGCGGGGGCAGGCTTCACCTCCGTCTCCATGCCCCTTTACCTCGGAGGAATCTGTTCCCGCGACGAGATGTTCATGAACTGCAAGAGCCTCACCCGGATTGACCTGCCCAAGGCCGGCACCGTCGAACGCGAGTTCGCCAAAGGGTGCTCCAGCCTGGAAGAGGTCTATATGCCAAGTTGCACCAACTTCGGGTACACCGGGACCTTCGACGGCTGCTCGAAGTTGAGGAAAATCACCATCGGAAAAACCCTCAATAAGCTTCCCTCCTCATTCCTCAACGGCTGCACTAGCCTCGTCAGCATCGAGCCGTTCCTGCCCGAAGGCATCACCGATTCAGGCTATGACAGCGGACACTTCTCCTGGTGCGGGCAAGGCTTCCAGAACTGCTCCAGCCTCGAACAGCCGCTCGTCATCAAAGCCCCGAAACTCGGGAAACTCGAGTATAAGCTCTTCAGCAACTGTGCCAAAATCTCAGACATCACCCTCGACCTCCCCGCGCTCACGAATATCGGTATCCAGGTCTTCGGGCAAATCGCCGCAGGCGCCCAGATTAAATGGCTCTCGCCCAACGCCCCCGAAACCATCGATGCCAGTGCCTTCTATCCGAGAGACGGGGCCAACCCCACCGTCATCCTCCTGCGCAGCCGGGAAGCCGCAACCGCCTGGCGTAAGCACTGCACCCGCGTGCGCGTTCCTCAGGCTGGGGAGACCGCATTGACCGCCAACGACCTCGCCCTCGCCAGTTATCCCGGCGACCGGACGATTGGTCTGATTGATGTCAGCTGGGGCAGCAAAGCCTGGATCGTTCGCGATTGGGTCGACGGAACCGTCATCTTGATGCGCTAGCCCCTCGCCAGACGGCGTCAGCAAGACAAGGGCTTCCTATCTCGCCAGGGAGAGGTTGGAAGCCCTTGCCGCAAAAGATGCCTACCTCTTCCATCCGCTCGACATTTCGATATTCCTCGGACGAAATCCATTGACAAACCCCGGACGAGCGCCTAGAATGACGCCGTTCGTCCCAACCGGATGCAGCCCCTTGTGCCCAGCCGGTGCTCGACGAGCCTGCCGCATCAAGGCCCCGCGGCGGGGAACCACGGGGAGCCGGGCCCACCATCAGGGAGACCTTATGACTACGCTGGGTAAAACCATCCTCACCTC
Source organism: Kiritimatiellia bacterium (assembly GCA_034178815.1). Taxonomy (GTDB): domain Bacteria; phylum Verrucomicrobiota; class Kiritimatiellia; order RFP12; family DVOR01; genus JAXFQS01. Next base: position 2,642 of record JAXFQS010000155.1, read on the forward strand.
TTGCCTCGCCGTTGCCTCCTGGGCATCCGCCCTGCAGGAGCGTACGCAGCCGACCGAATTCGTCTTTGCCGACCAAGGCAGGGCAAAAGCCGCAATCGTCTGCCCACGGGACGCGCCCCAAGGTGTCCGCTACGCGGCTACCGAACTCGCCGACTTCCTCGGACAGATGACCGGCGCGCGTTTCGCCATCGTCGACCAGCCCGTTGACGGGCTCAACACCATTCGAATCGGCGCGCCCCACCGGCCCCAACGCCCCGAAGAACTCTACTTCAAGGTCAAAAGCCCATCGGAGATGCATATCACCGGGGACGGCGCGCGCGGCACCCTCTACGCCGTCTACGACCTGCTCGAACAGTTCGGCTGCGGTTTCTTCTTCCACGACTACGACTATGTTCCACTCCATACCAACACACTCGCCCTCGCCGTCGGTACCGAACGGCGCGATGCACCCTTTATGCGCCTGCGCTCTATGTGGTCGCAAATCGGGCGCCACGACTTTGCCTGGAATATGAAGCTCAGAACCCACGACGGCCCTAAGGAGCAGTGGCAGCAACAGGGCTTCGGCATACCGCCCAACGGCAATATGGCCATCCAGCAAACCCTCTGCACCTTCTACCTCAACCGCGCCAAATACTTCAAGGAGCACCCCGAATACTACGCCTATGTCGCAGCCCGAAAGGAGCACAGCCCCCACTTCGTCTGCGTCCACCAGGAGCCCATCTACGGTATCATCTGCAAGGAGATCGAGGAGTACATCGCCCAGCATCCGGAAGAGACCGAAATCTCCCTCGGGCTCGACGACGGAGCGGAGCGTTGCGAATGCGAGAAGTGCCTCAAACTCACCGCCTCCCTTGGCGAGGATACTGGCATTCCGACCTCCGCCGCGCAATACATCTATTTCATGAACAAAATCGCTCGTCTCCTCGGCAAAAAATACCCCAAAGTCACCTTCAGCATGCTCGCCTACGACAACATGCGCCGCGCACCGATTGACCCGGCCAAGTGCCCCCTCGAACCCAATGTCCGCCCCGCCATCGCCCTGCTCTGGAAGAACCACTGCCGCCCGACCTACTGCTGCGAAGGCGCCGAGCGAGCCGTTGCGGACTGGTCGAAAGCCTCGCAACTCGGCATCTACAACTGGGACTACTACGCCAACTTCGCCAGCTACCTCATTCCCTTCCCGAACTACGACATCCTCGGCAAAAACTTCCGCTACTACGCCGACCTCAACCACCGCGGATTCTACTCCCAAATGGCCTTCACCTTCGACGGCGACCTAGCCGAGTTGCACTACTGGCTCTACGCCAAACTCTGCTGGAACCCTTACGCCGACGATAGCCGGCTCATCGATACCTACCTCAAGGGTGCCTACGGCCCCTGCGCCCAACTTATCGCCCGCTACCTCGAACGAATGCTGCACGCCCGTGACCGTCAGCGTGCCAGTTACCACGGTTGCTACCTGCTTGAGACCGACAACTTCATCAACCCGTCCGATGTCTTCGAGATTTGGCAGATTGCGGAGCGCTGCACCCAAATCGCCAAGCAGAACGGCGGCAAGCGTATGGTTCCGACCCTGCGTGCGACCATCGGCATGCGGCTGTTATCCGTCATCCGCTACGGCGACCTCTCGGCGGAGGCGGCCAAGCGAAGAGTCCAGATCCCCTCCCGCTGCGAACTCTACGACCGTTTCGTCCACGCCACGAGCACGGGAGAAAACGACAAGGGCTCCGACTGGTGCGAGTTCCTCGGCACGCGCGAACGCTTCCGCACCATCGGCACCAACCTCGTCGCGCAGGCGACTCGTCCCGCCGAGAAGCCCTCCTTCAGCGTCACCCCCGAGATGATGTCCGGCGGCAGACGCCACGCCATTCAAAAGGACGCCTCGGGCTCCTTCGTACGCTTGAACACGGACTATTCGAACAAAGATCTCTACCAAATCTATATGAACCCCGACGAGGCGGAGGTTGGCTACAATCTCCGCGACGGCGAGTTCGGCCAGTGGTATGTCCTTGCCCGCGTACGCGCCAAAACCAACGCCGAAGCGGATCCCGCCGTCGCCTACCTCGGCTTCTACGAACGCTACCAGCAGGACAACTTCCTTCCCACCCGACGCGGCAACGCCGAGTCCGGCTACATCCAACAGCCAGCCGAGATGCCGATTGAAGGTCGCGCAGGAGACGAAGCGTTCCATACCTACTGCCTAGGCAAATTCAACTTCAAGCCGACAGCGCGCCTCTGGCTGATGAGCGGCGTGCTGAGCAAACTCGAATTCATCGATGTGGCGCACTTCATCTTCCTCAATCCCTCCGAAGTCGACGAGTCGATTCCGCTGCGCCCGGTCGACGGCTCGAAGGGAAACTTCTCAATCCAGAGCGACGCAATCGACGGCTTCCGCTATGCCCATCTCGACTGCCCCGACCAAGCCGACTGCGTGATGGAAGGTGCCTTTGACAAGCGTGAATTCGGCAAGCACACCTTCCTCGCCAAGGTGCGCATCGACACCGCCAAACCGCTCGACCTGAACGCCGCCCGCCTCGAACTCTTCCGCCGCGCCGGAGATGGCTCCGAAGCGCTCCTCTCCACCACGCGCATCACCGGCAACAAAGACGAGAAAGCCTGGCAGACCATCGTCGTCGAAGGGACGAAAATCACCCCAGATCTCCGCTGGCGCATTCGCCCCGACGCCTGCGGCAAGACCCAAGCCATCGACCTGAAGAACTTCTACTTCCCCGCCTACCTCAACCGCTGACCACCCCCTCAAGACGGACGCGGACGCCCCCAACTTCCATCCGCGTCCGCCCGCCTTTCCTATGAACCCAGCCCTCCGTCTACTTGCCGCCTGTTGCCTCCTGCCAAGCGCCATCCACCTCCATTCCGAACCCGCGCCCGAGTCCCGCCAGACCGAACTTCTCTTCTTCTTCGACGCCGAGGACTACACCCATCCGCGTCCAGCCAATGCCCTGAAAGATTTACTCCAGCTGCACCGGGAGTTTGACATCAAAGTCCATGTGGCATTGGTAGGACACCTCGCTAGGCAAATCAAACAATGGGGAATGAAGGAACTCATCGACGAACTCCGCCACCACCTTGTCGGCACCCAGTCCGCCTACCACACCCGCCACCCCAATGTACTCGAACGCGCCGACGAAGCCGACTACGACCTCGCCCTGCGCCAAGTCGCCGAAGAAGAACTTCCCGCCCTCCAGGAGATCGCATCCCTCACCGGTAAACCCTGCCTCTTCGCCGTACCACCCGGCGCCTCGATGAGTTATGCCGCCATGAGCCTCTACGCCGAAAACGGCATCCGCTTCTACTGTGACACCGTCGTCAACGACGAGCGCGGAGGCGACTGGCACCTGCTCAACCTCCGCCACCTCCCCTACTGCTACGCCTTTGGACTCGAAGACCTCATTCCCACCACCGACAGTGAACCCGCCGAACTCCCCGAAGCCCGCTGGCGCGACATCCTCGAGCGCCTCGCCGCCCAGCCCCGCGCCCTACTCTTCCTCCACCCCTGCACCGCCGTCACCACCGAATTCTGGGATCGCATCAACTTCTACCCCGACAACCTCGCCCCCTTCGGCCAATGGCGCATACCCCGCCAGAGAGCCCCAGCCCAGACCGCCGTCTACTACGCCCGAATCCGCGAACTCCTACGCCGCCTCCGCGCCGACCGCCGCTTCCTCTTCCCCACGCTCGAAGACAAACTCGCCGCCCAAAAGCCCCGCGTGCCGATCCGCCTCCAAGATGCCCCCCGCATTGCCCGCCACCTGCAGCACGGCCTCTATCCCGTCCAGACTCCCTCCTGGTCGCTGGCCGACCTCTTCTGGGGCGCCGTGCACCACCTCCGCGGCAAGGAAGGCGACTTTTTCCCCGGGCGCTACTCGGCATTTCGAACCGAACCTGTCTGGAGCCGCGAGCCATTGACCCTTTCCGCCGATGAAATCAAAGCGGCGGCGCGAGGGTTGGAGGTGGGAAACTTTCTCCCGCCTTCCATCCGCCTTGGCTCGAAAGCGATTGGCCCCGGTGACTTTCTTCGCGCGGCGTGGACGCTCCTGGCGACAGAGCGAGAGCGGGTCGAACTGGAGCCTTCCGACCCGCTCGCCGCCGTGCGCCTCTTTCCCGATCTGGAGCACTTCCATCCGCGCGGGAACTGGCTCTTCTGGGCCCGATTCCAAGACGCTTGGTGCTCGAATCGACTCCGCTGGGCGGTCTGGACGGCACGCCAGGAATAACTCGATTCCGAACCCGAGAACCCGACTCGAAGATGACAACCTTGCCCCCCACTTCCAAGCGTCTGCTCTCGCTAGACATTCTGCGCGGTCTGGATATGATTTTCCTGACAGTTGCCGGCGTTGTCGCGGGCGGGCTCGACCGGGGGATTGGTCTGCCCGAGTGCGTTCTGCGGCAATTTGACCACCCGTGGAGCGGCTTCACGGCGTACGATTTGATTATGCCGCTGTTCATCTTTATGAGCGGTGCGGCGGTGCCGTTGGCGCTCGAAAAATGGCGTCGTTCCGGCGAACCTTGGGGAGGCGATTATGCGTTGCACCTGGTGCGGCGGATAGGCACCTTGTGGCTGCTGGGGTTGGTAGCGCAGGGGAACCTTCTTTCGTTCGACTGGCCCCGAATCGAACTCTTCTCCAACACCCTCCAGGCGATTGCCGTGGGCTACGCGGCAACCGTCTGTGTGCTACTCTTCCGGCCGCGCGCGGTCTGGATTGCGCCCCTGCTGCTGACCTTTTCCTACTCGGTGCTACTGGCGTTCGGCGGCGACTACTCGCCCCGGGGAAACCTCGCCATCCGCGTCGAGCATTGGCTCACCTCGCCCCGGCCGAACCAAATCTACACTTGGTATCTCACCAGTCTGATGTTCGCCTCGATAGCGCTCTGGGGGGCGCAGTCGAGCCTGCTGCTCGGGCGGAAAGAGTGGCTCGAACGCCGCCGCGTCACACGACTCTTCGCCTACGGTGCCGGGCTCCTGCTGACGGGTTTCGCACTGATGCCGTGGATTCCCTCCATCAAACAAATCTACACCGCCTCTTTCACCCTCCGCGCCGTCGGCGTATCGATGATGCTGCTCGCCGCGCTCTATGGATGGGTCGACTGCGCCGGGCACCGCCGTGGGTGGGACTGGGCCGTTCTCTACGGGCGCTACGCCTTGACAGCCTATGTCGCGCACGAACTGCTCGGGCTCCTGCCGGGCGGGCTCTTCCGGAACGGCCTCGTCCTACTGCTCACCCAAGGCATCGCCCACCACTTCGGGCAATCGGCACAACTCGTCGCCGCCGGATTCGTCGCGGCCGCCATCCCCCTTCTCGCCGTCCTCGTCCACCGCGCCATAGTCCGCCCACGCTAGCCCACCAACCCGCCCGCGCGCCGGATTGGCACGCGCCTCCGCCCCCGACAGATTGCCAAGACCGCCCCCCGAAGGTGCCAACCTTCCGGGGACGATGATAGACTCCAACGGGCGGTCTCCCTGTGCAGGAATCCGCCCGTTGAGAGATAGCCCTGGAGGTCAATAGACGGTGATGCGGCTCCCCACTCCCTCGACAATCGGCGCCCCGTTCCCGCCGAAGCAACGCCCGGCAACCAAGCCCATCCGTGAAGGCGCTTGTCGCGTTGAACAGGCGCAACCCGTGCGCAGGAGTCGAACCGCCGAACGCCTTGACCTAGGCGCGCGGGGCACAACTCCCGCGGACGAAGAGGTTGGTGCGGACAGCGGCATTGGGGTAGGGTCAGATAGGCAGTGGCGGATGCAAAGCGTGGGCGCAAACGGCGGCAG
>JAXFQS010000012.1:0-10393 GCA_034178815.1 Kiritimatiellia bacterium
CCGTTCTGCGAGTTGGTTGCTCGCGGGCGAGTTAGGGTGGTTTAAGCCGGGGCGAATCCGAAGAGTTCGGGGATGAGTGTTTCGAGCGCGGTCTTTAGCGTGAGAATGTCGCGCCAGTCGGCGGTTTCGTTGGGGGAATGGTTGCCCTTGGTGGGAATCAGCAGCGGGAGGATAAGGGCAGGGGGAAAGGCTTTAGCGTCGGTTCCCGAGAAGTTGTAGACTTCCGTCTGGAGGGGCAGGTCGTGTACGGCGAAGACGGCGCAGATATGGTCTCGCAGGCGTCTGGAGATGAGCACGGAGGCGTCGCTGAGGGTCAAGACGGGGCCGCCTCCGAGGTGTACCCCTTGCCGTTTGGCTTCGTAGGTCGTGTCCAGCGCGATGACAAAGTCCGGTTGGATTTTCTGAGCAACGGCGCGGGCTCCGAAGCCAGTCATTTCCTCCGACGAGGTGACAGCCAGAATGGGCTCGAATGTCTTGGGCGGGCTCTTTCGGAAGGTTTCTGCCAACTTGAGGGTCAGCCAGCATCCGACCCGGTTGTCGAGAAAGGTGGCGTGGATCAGATTCGTCTTGGGGGAGTAGTCGAACTGCCCTGCCCAAGAGACGCGGTCGCCTAGGCGAATAACCGAATTTTTGCCAAGTCCTTTAATAAGGACTGCCCGTCCGTCGTCGCCATCGCTGCTCAAGCGAACCTTTGTCGAACCATTGATGACCGCCTCTATGGTGGCCTTTTTGCGGTTCGTATTCCCCATAGTGGGCGCCCCGAGCGCAATGGCGTGGGGCGGATTCAGGCAATCGATCGCGTAGCCTGGGGAATCGGCGTGCGCGGTAATCAAGACTTTCGGGCCGCGGCCCCTCCATTTGGGTGGAAGCCGGGCCGTTTGAGCGTACGCTCCGATTGGCTTTACTTGCCACCCGGAGGCACGCCACCTGGACGCCATCAGGTCGAAAACCTCGCCTTCGTCGCCGGGCGTCGAGGCTAGTTTGCAGAGGCGTTCCAACGCTTCCATCAATCCCCCAGAATCATCCGATAGTGCTTGAGAAAGCAGGCGATGACATCGTCTTGGGTCAATTCGGCAAGGGTGTAGGTGAGCGGCGCATCGGGACGCAGAAGGATATTCTGGTAACTCGTCAACTTCTGGTTGCGCAGGAGGCGAACGGTCGCGGAAGGGAGCAGTCCATTGGGGGCGTAGTGCTTGACAATCTGGAAGACAATCTCCTCGTTGCCGTTGAATCGCACGCTGAGAATGGTGGCGGCCGGGAGGGTGCGGATGACGACTTCGCGCCCCAGTTTGCGGAGTTCCTCGGCGATTTGGTCGAATGCGGGTTTGACCGTCGAGGAGAGGAATCGCTCGAACTCGGCGTTTTCCTGGGCCGCGCGCGTCGACTTCGCCTTGGTTCTGACAATGTGTGCCAACTCCGACTTCCAGTCCATATCAACCTTTCCGGGGAATCGATACGCAGTTTTGCGGGGTAAAGAAACCTACCATTGGGGGGTAATCGTTGGTATCCGCCGCCTGAATCAGTCCAAAGTGTGGACGAGCAACCCCGAGCGCAACTTCGGCTCGAACCAGGTGCTCTTTGGAGGCATAATCGCCCCGGCATCCGCAATCGCCATCATCTGCCCGACCGTCACCGGGAACATCGAGAAGGCCACCGCATCCCTGCCGGAATCGACCCGGCGGGAAAGTTCCCGAACGCCTCGGATGCCGCCCACGAAGGAGATGCGTTCATTCGTCCGCGGATCGTCAATCCCGAGTACCGGCGACAGCAGTGAATCCTGCAAGACGCTCACATCCAAAGCCTTCACCGGATCCCCGTCCAACGGAGCATCCCACGCCAATTCGTACCACTTGCCCGCCAGATACATACGGCACCGGCATCCCTCGCTGACCGTACCGTCCGGCACCTCCGCAACGCGGAATCGATCCCGAACCTGTTTGAGAAACGCCTCGGCGGAAAGCCCATTCAAGTCCGCCACGCAACGATTGTACGGCAGAATTTTCAACTGGCTTGCCGGGAAGAGAACGGCCAGGAACCAGTTGTACTCCTCTGTACCATCGTGGGCTGGATTTGCCAACCTCCGCTCGCGTCCGGCGCGTGCCGAAGCGGCCGCACGGTGATGCCCGTCCGCGATGTAGGCAAGGGAAACTTTCGCGAAGGCGGATACCCACCTGTCAAGGTCGTTGGCGACTCGCCAGACGGTGTGGCGGATGCCATCGTCGGCGGTAAAGTCGTAGAGCGGAGGGGTCGCGGTGATGGCTTCAGCAAGGGCATCGATCTGGGCCTCGTCGCGATAGGTCAGAAAGACAGGCCCGGTGTTGGCGTTCAGTTCCAGACAGTGGCGCGTGCGGTCATCCTCCTTGTCCTTTCGGGTCTTCTCGTGCTTGCGGATGATATTCCCCTCGTAGTCCCCGACATGGCAGGTCGCGACCAAACCGGTCTGACGATGTTCGCCCATGGTCTGGCGATAGAGATAGAGCGAATCCTTTTCTTCCCGGAGGAGCGTGCCCGCCTGGCACAGGGCGTCGAGGGCCTTTCGACCCTGGGCGTAAACCGCGTCCGAGTGGATGTCCGTGTCGGGCGGGAGGTCGATTTCCGGGCGTGAAACATGGAGGAAGGAGAGGGAATTGCCCTCGGCCAAGACCTTGGCCTCCGCCGTGTCGACAACATCGTACGGAACCGCTGCGACCTGCTTTGCCGCTTCAACCGTGGGGCGTAATGCCTGAAACGCTTTGATTCTCATCCTCAATCTCGCTTGCTATGAAAAAAACACCTGGCGCACTTGTCGAATCATCTGGAGACTATCCTTCCGCGGGCCCTCACGATTGGGACGCACCCGGCACCCCCAATCGGCAAGTGCCTATCTTCCTCGGCTCGCGTCTCCGTCCGATGGTGCTGTCAACGAATGCATCCCAATCGAACCAACCTGCCCGACAGCATCCAAGCAACCTCTTCGACCATAAGGTTGGCACCCCCTAGAGGAACAGGTTGATACCAACCCCCGCCACAGATTGCGTTTTTCCCCACGAACTTGCGAGACGGAACGGAACCGTCAACTCAACAACGCAACGGCTCACCGAAGAGAGCCCTCAGGGGTGGAGAAACACCTTCTTCGAACAAACGGCAGACGGCTTCCGCCTGAGGTCGCTGGCAACAAGGCGGGCAACAACTCAGTCGAAAGTAAAGTTGATGACCGGGCAGAAAGGAACCGCCGAGGAACGAATGACATTCACGACGCCAATCTGATAACCATCTATCGACTCGCACCGATTGATGAGCCCAATCTGCATGCCCGAATGGTGGTCGGCAACATTCACCAAGCCCACGGAGATACCACCCGCAGTCAGGTTCTCATTCCAAAGTCCGGCCTGAAGTCCAAACAAGTTGCCGGCGAGATTGACGAGCCCAATCTGGATGCCTTCCATGCGGTCGATGGTCTTGTTGCGGAGAATGTTGAGCTGGAGACCAAAGAAATTGTTGGCGTTGCCCAGAAAACCCAAATCGAAGCCCGTGACCTGCTCGCAACGGCCAAAGGGAAAGTTGAAACGAACCCCGACCACATCCGCCTCGGTACTGGTATTGAAGGCAATCGGCGCAGGATCATAGGTCTTTTGGTTCTCGCTTTGGGCGAGCAGAGGCGCGGAACAGAGTGCGTAAGCGGCGAAGAGGAGACTCAATGCTTTTTTCATCACAGTCGTACCTTAGAGTGCATGGAAATCGTAGACACCTTTATTCTACTGGATTTGCCGCGAGAAAGCAACACCAGAGCGCATCCGACGGGGAAAAACTTGGGTAGACAAAAAGAGGCGGCCGCGGCACTAATCGCCCCAACCGCCTCCTTCAAGGTGTGAAGAATGCTACTTCTTCAGCTTCTCCGCAACTTCAACCGCAACCGCGACAGTCGCACCGACCATCGGGTTGTTGCCCATGCCGAGAAAGCCCATCATTTCAACATGCGCAGGAACCGAACTCGAACCCGCGAACTGGGCGTCGGAATGCATCCGTCCCATAGTGTCGGTCATACCATACGAGGCAGGACCGGCGGCCATGTTGTCGGGATGAAGTGTGCGCCCAGTACCGCCGCCGGAGGCAACGGAGAAGTACTTCTTGCCCTTTTCGCAGCACTCCTTCTTGTAAGTGCCGGCGACCGGGTGTTGGAAGCGGGTGGGGTTGGTCGAGTTGCCAGTAATGGAGACATCGACATTCTCGTGCCACATAATAGCGACGCCTTCTCGGACATCATCGGCACCGTAGCAACGGACGGCAGCGCGGGGACCGTCGGAGAACTTGGTCTGCTTGACGATCTCAAGCTTTCCGGTGAAGTAGTCGAACTTGGTCTCGACCGCGGTGAAGCCATTGATGCGGCTGATGATGTAGGCGGCGTCTTTGCCCAATCCGTTGAGGATGACTTGCAGGGGAACCTTGCGAACCTTGTTGGCCTTGGTCGCGATTCCAATGGCGCCTTCGGCTGCGGCGAAGGATTCGTGCCCGGCGAGGAAGCAGAAGCATTTGGTCTCGTCTCGCAGGAGCATGCCAGCGAGGTTGCCGTGCCCGAGTCCGACTTTGCGGTCCTCTGCGACGGATCCGGGGATGCAGAAGGCCTGGAGGCCGATGCCGATAGCTTCGGCGATTTCCGCTGCGGTGGTGCAACCCTTTTTGATGGCAATGGCGGCGCCGACGACATAGGCCCAAGCGGCGTTTTCGAAGCAGATGGGCTGGATGCCTTTGCAGATGGTGTAGGGGTCTACGCCGATGCTGTCGCAGATCTGCTTGGCTTCTTCGATAGAGGCGATGCCGTTGGCCTGGAGGGCGGCGTTGATTTTGTCGATGCGGCGTTCGTAGCTTTCAAACAGTGCCATGGTGGTGTTCCTCTCTATTCCTGGCGGGGGTCGATGAACTTGACGGCGCCGTTTTCAGCGGTGAAGCGGCCGTAGGTGCCGGTGAATTTTTTGAGGGCTTCGTTTGCGTCGAGACCTTTTTTGACGGCTTCGAGGAACTTGCCCATATGGATGAATTCGTAGCCGATGACCTCATTGTTTTTGTCGAGGGCTATGCGTTTGACATAGCCTTCGGCCATTTCGAGGTAGCGGACGCCTTTGACGCGGGTGCTGTACATGGTTCCGACCTGGGACCGGAGGCCTTTGCCGAGGTCTTCGAGGCCTGCGCCGATGGGGAGACCGTTTTCGGAGAAGGCGCTCTGGGTGCGTCCGTAGACGATTTGGAGGAAGAGTTCGCGCATGGCGGTGTTGATGGCATCGCAGACGAGGTCGGTGTTGAGCGCCTCAAGGATGGTCTTGCCGGAGAGGACTTCGGCGGCCATGGCGGCGGAGTGGGTCATGCCGGAGCAGCCGATGGTCTCGACGAGGGCCTCTTCAATGACGCCGTTCTTGACATTGAGCGTCAGTTTGCAGGCGCCCTGCTGGGGGGCGCACCAGCCGATGCCGTGCGTCAGGCCGGAAATATCTTTGATTTCTTTGGCCTTGACCCACTTGCCCTCTTCAGGAATGGGGGCGGGATCGTGGACGGCGCCTTTTGTGACTTGGCACATTTGTTCGACTTCGTGCGAACAGGCGTAAGGACAACTCATGGGGCTTCTCCTTGCGGGATTTGAAATTGAATGGGTCTGATGATAGCAAAATTCCTCTGCCTTTGCAAGCAGAAGCGCTCGGGCGGGGGCGTGGACGGTGGATAGGCACCTTTTGGGGGCTTTGGTTGGCACCGGCGGCATCCGGAGGAGGCTACCTTGGGGAGGGTAAGGTGCCTATCCGTCATTGGGGGGCGAATCCTTATATAAGGTGAAAGGGTTTGGCGGTTAAAGTTTGAATGGCGGCTTGAAGTATGGTATACTGGGCAGACATCGCCACGAATGGATTGTGCATGAATCAACCTGTTTCCAAGCCTCGCAATTCCCGTAAGGATGGCTCCGGTGCGCCCAAACGCCGCCCTGCGCCGCCCTCGGACTCCAAGAACCCGCCGCGCCGCCCTCTGCCGGGCGCCGCTCCCGAAGACGCCAATCGCCGCAAGAATCTCGTAGCTTGGTTGGGGGTGGGACTGATTGTGCTGCTGATGTTCTCGACATTCAAGAATCCCGTCTCGGGGGCCAACCTCAAGGAGTGGGATCAGAAGACCTTTTGGGAGTCCGTCCGAAAAGGGGAGATCCAGAAGACGACCCTCGTGCGCGAGGATTCGACGGTTTCCTATCTGACTGGCCCGCTCCCCGGAAGCGCCCAGACCGCCTACCGCGTCAATGTCATTCCGTCGTCCGAATTGGAGACCAACCTCTCCCAGCGTGGCGTCGCGCTCACTATCGAGTACCAGAACGATTTGATGAAGACGCTGTTGCCCAATCTCATCCTCGGCGGACTGATGTTCATCGGTCTGCTCTTCATCTTCCGGATGATTCGCAACTCCCAGGCCAGCGCGCTCGCATTCGGCAAATCCAAGGCCAAGGCCTTGACACCCGACAAGCGCCGCGTCACCTTCAAAGATGTCGCCGGAATCAAGGAGGCCAAGGAAGAAGTCGCCGAAATGGTCGCCTTCCTCAAAACCCCGGACAAATTCAAGACCCTCGGCGCGCGTATCCCCAAAGGCGTCCTGCTGATGGGCCCTCCCGGACCCGGCAAGACCCTGCTGGCCAAAGCCATCGCAGGTGAAGCCGGAGTCCCCTTCTTCAGCATCAGCGGCTCCGACTTCATCGAAATGTTCGTCGGCATCGGCGCCACCCGCGTGCGCGATATGTTCGAGCAGGCCCGCAAGAATGCCCCTTGCATCATCTTCATCGACGAAATAGACGCCATCGGTCGCAGCCGCTTTACCGGCATCGGCGGAGGCCACGACGAACGCGAGCAGACCCTCAACGCCATGCTTGTCGAAATGGATGGCTTCTCCTCAGATAGCGGCGTCATCGTTATGGCCGCCACCAACCGCGCCGATGTCCTCGATCCGGCCCTGACCCGTCCCGGCCGCTTCGACAGGCAAATCGTCATCGACCTGCCCACCATCGACGGCCGCCTCGAAATACTCAAACTCCACGCCCGAAAGGTCAAACTTGCCAAGAGCGCAGACCTCTCCCGCATCGCCAGAGGCACCCCGGGCTTCTCTGGCGCCGACTTGGCCAATCTCCTCAACGAAGCCGCCCTCATCGCCGCCAGAGGCGCGCACAACGCCATCCTCCACTCCGACCTCGAAGAGGCGCGCGATAAGGTTCTTTGGGGGCGTGAACGCCGTTCCAGGGCCATGGAAGACCGCGACCGCCGCATTACCGCTTGGCACGAATCCGGCCACGCCTTGGCGCAAGTTCTCTGCGAACATACCGACCCTGTCCACAAGGTCACAATCATCCCCAGAGGCCAGGCCTTAGGCGCGACGATGAGTCTCCCCGAGCACGATGTGCTCAACCGGACTCGCGCCGAATTCCTCGACAACCTCGTAGTCCTGACCGCCGGACGCATCGCCGAACACCTCTACACCAACGATATCTCCACCGGCGCTGCCGCCGATATCCAGATGGCCACCCGCATAGCCCAGCGTATGGTCTGTACCTACGGCATGAGCGACCGCATCGGCTTCCGCTCCTACGGCGACAACCAAGAACTCCTCTTCCTCGGTAGGGAAGTCCAGCGCAGCAACGAACACAGTGAAGCCACCTCCAGGCTCATTGACGAGGAGATCGATCGCCTGCTCAAGGAGGCTTTCGACAGGGCGACAACCCTCATCAATGCCAACCGGGAAACACTCGAACGCCTAGTCGAGGAACTCCTTCGTCAAGAGACACTCGACGGTCGCGCGGTTGAAGACCTCGTCAAGCTCGGGTACATTCGGACCGAGAAAGAGCGTCAGGTAGAACTTCCCCCCGAAGAAGCATGAGCATCGATGCCTTCATTACCCGCCTCCACGCGTCAGGGAAGCCCTTGATCATGGGCATTCTCAACCGCACACCGGACTCCTTTTCCAATAAGGGCCACGAGGCCACCATTGAAGATGCCCTCCAGATGATTCGTGAAGGAGCAGACCTGCTTGATGTCGGCGGCGAATCCACTCGTCCCGGCGCGGAAGAGGTTCAGGCTGACGAAGAAATCCGCCGTACAGTCCCCTATATCCGTGCGCTGCGGGCGCAAACCGACCTGCCCATATCCATCGATACCCGCCATGCGGCCGTTGCCGAGGCCGCCCTCGATGCCGGAGCGGATATCGTCAATGATGTGACAGCCCTCCACTACGATTCCAAGATGCTTCCGCTGGTGTTGCGTACCCGAGCACCCGTGATTCTTATGCACAGCCGGGGAACCCCCAAAAGCATGGATGGACTGACCGAATACGAAGATGTCGTGGAGGATGTTTGTGCCGCGCTCAAAGCGGACAGAGACAATCTTTTGGCGCTAGGCTACCCGTCCGAGCGCATCATCTTTGACCCGGGCTTTGGCTTTGCCAAGACCACCGAGCAGTCGATGCGAATCATTAGCCGTCTGGAAAGCCTTGCCGCTCTTGCCCCGGTTCTGGTTGGGCTTTCCCGCAAGCGGATGACCGGTGGTTCGGACGAGACGAGTGCCCAGTTGGCGCTGCAATGCGTCCGAAAGGGAGCCCGTATCGTCCGCGTCCACAATGTTCCCTTGACCTGCCGCGTTTTGGCGAAATCATAGCATCATGTTCCCCACCAACCTGTCCGACATTGCGCAGATTTTGCTGTTGACCGTGCTGGCCTATCAGCTTATCCGCCTCGTGCGCATGACGCGTGCGGCGGGCGTTGTTGTCGGCTTGGCATTCCTGACCGTTTGGGCGATGTACATCTCCAGTTGGCTGGGGTGGGATGTCATCAATTATATGCTCCGTGCGCTGTCGGTCTCCTCAGGCGTTGCCTTGCTGATTGTCTTTCAGCCGGAGATTCGACGAATGCTGATGCGTCTTGCTTCCTTTGCCGTTGGCGAGCATTCGGGCAGGCAGGGGGAGCGTTCGGAGGAGACGATTGCGCTGGCTCTCGGGCAGATGTCGACGCTGCGGCGCGGCGCGCTGATTGCCATTGAACGGCAGGACAGTCTGCAGCATTATGCCGACAGGGGAATCCGTGTCGACGCGCCTGTTTCGGCGGAACTTCTTTCCACTATTTTCACACCTCCTTCGCCGTTGCACGATGGCGGGGTCATCATCCGGAACAACCGGATTTTGGCTGCCCATGTGATGTTCCCGCTGGCTACGCTTCCGGACAAGGTCGCCCGTCATTTGGGAACGCGGCATCAGGCGGCCATTGGGTTGGCCAACGAGACGGACGCGCTGGTGCTGATTGTCTCGGAGGAGACAGGCGCAATCTCCATTGCCCACGATGCGGCGTTCCGGCGCAATGTTGGGGAAGCGGCGCTGTTGCGTTATCTCAAGGCGGTCTTTATTCCCCGGGAGAAGCGGGGGTTGACGTTTTCCATTGTTTTTGGCGAGCACGGGCGACCGACCTTCCGCCAGTGGCTCAAGCTCATCTTTCCCAGGTTTTCGTGAAACTCCGTCTTTCAGTCTTGACGCGCAAGTGGCCGCAGAAGCTTTTGGCTTTTGCTATTGCCTATGGCAGTTTTTTCATACTTCGCGGGCTCATCTCCGAGCCGGTGACGCTGACGGTTCCGGTGCGTGCGGTTGGCGGTGAGCGCATCGCGGTTGAGTCGGTGGAGCCGTCGACGGTTCAAGTGACCTTCCGGGGTTCGGATGTGGACATTCGCGGCCTAGACCGCCAGGAGGTAGAGGCATTGCTTCAGATTTCGCCGATCTCAAGTGAGGAGGACGGTCTGGTGTCGTGCCCAATTCGCCGCTGGAACATCCGTTGTCCGAGAGGGGTTCAGGTGGTAACCATCAAGCCGGACAAGGTTCAGGTGCGGCTGGATCGTAGCAGCACGATGGCGATTCCGGTTAGCCTTCCGCCGTTGGTCGGGAAACCGTTGAAGGGGTTGGCGACGGTGGCTCTTGCGGAGTCCAAGGTGCAGGTGAGCGGCTCTCGCCGGGCGTTGCAGATGCTGGCGAGGGAAGGGGTGAGTCTGCAGACTTCGGCGATTGACATCGAAGGGGCTCCGCAGAGTTTTTCGACGCGTGTGACGGTTTTGGCTCCGCCGAATATCGCGGTTCAGTCGATTCAGCCGTTGACACTCTCGGCGGTGGTGACGATTTCCACGGAGAACATTTTCCGCGAGGTTTCGCACATTCCGGTTCGCGTGGTTCAACCGGCTTCTGGTCCGCGTTTGATGGCGACGCCTTCGTTCGTCACGGTGCGTCTGACGGGACAGGGCGATGTGATTGAGCGGCTGGGCAGCGAGGCGATTGCGGTCTATGCGGAACTGGATCAGACGAACACTTCGGTCAGGGTGTGGACGCCTGGCGAGCTGAAGTTGGATCGGGCAGAAGTCATCCCCTCGCAAGTAGT
>JAXFQS010000036.1:0-17679 GCA_034178815.1 Kiritimatiellia bacterium
TCTGCAGACTTCGGCGATTGACATCGAAGGGGCTCCGCAGAGTTTTTCGACGCGTGTGACGGTTTTGGCTCCGCCGAATATCGCGGTTCAGTCGATTCAACCGTTGACGCTCTCGGCGGTGGTGACGATTTCCACAGAGAACATTTTCCGCGAGGTTTCGCACATTCCGGTTCGCGTGGTCCAACCGGCTTCTGGTCCGCGTTTGGCGGCAACGCCCTCGTTCGTCACGGTGCGCCTGACGGGACAGGGCGAAGTGATTGAGCGGCTGGGCAGCGAGGCGATTGCGGTCTATGCGGAACTGGATCAGACGAACACTTCGGTCAGGGTGTGGACGCCTGGCGAGCTGAAGTTGGATCGGGCAGAAGTCATCCCCTCGCAAGTAGTCCTTTCGCCGGAGGCTCCGCATGAGCAGTAGAGAGTCGCAACAGTCGCAGGTTTCTCCGGATTCTCAGCCATTCAGGCGGCTAGTTGGAGGGAGCATCGCGCTCCTGATGGTCTTCCCGATTCTGGCGCTGCTGACATACGATTGGCGGGATATTCCCCAACTTTGTTCGCCTGCGAATAATCCGCCGCACAACGCCATCGGGCTGGTCGGGGCGTGGCTGACTTTCTACGGGTACAGCCTGCTGGGGATTGGCTATTGGTTGCTGCCGCTGGCGGTTTTGGGACATTCGATTCTTCAGGCCTGCGGGCGGATGCAGTCGGCGAGCAAGCGGATTTTCTTGCTGGCGGGAATCCAGATTGTGGTTTCCTCGCTGATTCAACTCCGGGCCGAACTGTTTCGACCCTTGCTGGCGAATCTCAACCTCCTGCCCAACGCCGGCGGCGCGGTCGGGTATTGGTTGGTGACCTGCGCACTCGAACGGCTCATCAGCCCGGTCGGAACGGCGATTCTGCTCGTCATCCTGCTTGCCGTCTTGCTGCTTCTCTTGGTTGGCGTGCGCACAGCGGTGGCGCTACTTGTCCGCGGCGTGGGGGCTGTCGGTTCCGCCTTCGAGACCTATCGCGAATCCCGCCGGAAGCGTCTCGAAGAGACCCTGCCGCGCGAAGCCTCCGCCGCGCAACTTGAGCGAATTCGGGCCGCGCAGGAGGAGGCCCGCCAGGCTCGGGCGGACGAACGCGCGACCTCTGCCCTCGCGCGCTCCCCAAAAGAACTCCAGAAGCAGCGCGAGACCAATTTGCGCCGCAAGCAGGAGGAGTCCGCCAAAGCCCTGCGTCGTCAGCGCGAGGCGCAACGGCAACCGGTCGATACCAACCCCCAGGAGCCGGAGGAGGCAACCTCAGCCCCCCCAACCTGCCAACCTCCCGATCAAGAGGTTGCCACCAACGCCCCCTATCCATTGCCACCTCTCGACCTGCTCGATCCGCCCTCATCCGACCAGGCTGAAGCCGGAGATGTTGACCTCATCAAGACTGCCGTCGTCGACTGCCTAGCCGAGTTCAAAATCGATGTCCAGGTCACCAATGTGGTCAGCGGGCCCGTGGTCACCCAGTTCGAACTCTTGCCCAGCCGCGGCGTGCCAGTCAACGCCATCAGTGGCAAATCCAAAGACCTGATGATGCGCCTCGCCGCCAAGAGCCTCCGCATTCAGGCGCCAATCCCAGGCAAAGGAGTTGTAGGCCTCGAAATCCCCAACGCAGTCGCCAAAACCGTCACCGAGCGCGAAATCCTCGAAGGCAAAACTTGGCAGGAAGCCACCCGCAAATTCCGTATCCCAATGTCCATCGGCAAGGACGCGGAAGGCAAAGACCTCGTCGCCGACCTCGCCGATATGCCGCACCTCCTCGTGGCAGGAACAACAGGCTCCGGCAAGAGCGTCTGCGTCAACTCCATCATCGTCGGACTGCTTATGTCCCGCCGCCCCGAAGAGGTGCGGTTCATCATGATTGACCCCAAACGAGTCGAGTTCGCCCCCTACGACAACCTCCCCCACCTGCTCGTCCCCGTCATCACCGACATCCGCAAGGTCGCCTTCGGACTCCAATGGGCCGTCGTCGAGATGGAACGCCGCTATCGCATCCTCGAAGACGCCCGCTGCAGAAGCATCGTCGAATACAACCGCTGCCACCAGACAGTCCTTCCCCTCGACCAGGAGATGGCCGAGCGCGACACCAAACCCATGCCCTACATCGTCGTCGTCGTCGACGAAGTGGCAGAGATTATGAATGCCGACAAACAGACCGCCAAACATGCGGAAAACTGCATCGCCCGCTTGACCGCCAAGTCCCGCGCCGTAGGCATCCACCTCATCCTCGCAACCCAGCGCCCCTCCACCGATGTGATAACCGGACAGATCAAAGGCAACATTGCCGGCCGCATCGCGCTTAAAGTCTCTTCTGGAACAGATAGCCGAATCATCCTCGACGACCTTGGCGCCGAAACCCTCATTGGGCGCGGAGATATGCTCTTCAAAAATCCCAAGGTTTCCCACCTCGTTCGGGCACAATCCGCCTTCATGCGCGACGAGGAATTGGCCCGGGTAATAGCCTACATCAAGGAACATTGTCCGACTAGTTTCGACGAAGATCTGCGCAGGCGCCTGGCCAGTATCAAGGAAGCAGACCCGAACGAGGAACTCGAGCAATTCGGCGGCGGTGGGGAAGAAACGCCACCGGAAGGTGCCATTCCCGCCCCCGAAGGAGTGGCAACCTCCGGCCCCGAGGACAACCCGCTTTACGCTCAAGCGATTGAAGTCTTACGGCGGACGAGGAGGGCATCGACCTCTTCGCTTCAGCGCAATTTGAAGATCGGGTACAATACAGCTGCGAATCTGATGGATATGTTGGAGGAGAACGGGGTGGTTGGGCCCTCCAATGGTGCGGCGGCTCGTACAATTCTAGTGGATCTTGACAATTATGCGCCTTCGGGGGTGACTGATTTGGAGTTGCATTCGGACAATGAATCGGCTCTTACCGCTGAGCAGGAGGGGGCTCCTGCCGAACCTGCGGAGGGGGCGGAGAAATAGGTTGCTCTTGGTTTGGTCTGTACGCGAACAAGGAGGTAGGAGATGGCTTTAGGTCGGATTTTGCGTGAGAACCGTTTGGCCCGTGGGATGACAGCCAGTCAGGTTGCGGCGAATATCAATTTGACGGAGGGGATTGTCGAGAGTCTGGAGAATGAGGACTTTAGGAAGATTGCGGCGCCTATCTACGGGCGGGGCTTTATCCGCCTTTACGCGGAGTTGCTGGAGTTGGATCCTGCGCCCTTGCTGAAGGATTATGCGGAATTGATCCGGTGCAAGCCGATTGCGCCGCTTCCCAAGCGTGTGTCAAAGCCGTTGTTGCCGCCGAAGCCGGAGCAGAGTCCGGTAGAAAGGGGTTCCGAGGTTGCCACGGTTTCGGCGCCTGAGGTGGTTGCACCGGTAGGAGATGTTGCGCCTGAAAAGGTCGAGCAGCCGGTTGCATCCGAGGCGGAGGCCGAGGATGTTTTGGAGTTGAAGGGTGGCGAGTTGCCCCCCGAACCGTTGCCGTCCGAGCAATCGTCTGCCGACGAGAGTCAGCGGGTTTCTCGCGATCAGTCGCCTCCGATTCCTGTCCGGCGCGGGCTGTCCCGGGCGGAGTTGTTTACGCGGGACAAGACGAAGCCTCTTTTCTCGGCGTATACGCCGCTTGAGGAGCGTCCGAGCGTTGCAACGGAGTCGAAGGAGGGGCGTGCGCGTGGTGTTTCGATGTGGTCGCGGGCGTCGGAATGGCGCCAGTCGGCGCTGGGTGGTTGCCGCAAGATTGTCGCGATTGGGCTAGCGTGCGGGCAGAGGCTGGTCGACAGTCTGAAGGGGCGCCTGTCGCCTATGCAGTGGCGCGGGGTGCAGATTGCTGCGGGGCTGGTCGGTCTGGTCGTTGCGGTGCTGTTTCTTCGGGCATTGCTTCCGTCTCCCGAGGCTGCTCCTAATCCGGATGCGGACGATGAGATTGTCGATATCCCTGCCGAACCGGAGGTGTCGGATGGGTTGGCCGGAGTGCCAGAGGTATCTGTCCCGGTATTGCCTCCCGCCTACATCGATTGACCTTTGATGCATTTCTCGGGGCAACTTTGGTTGCAACCTGTTGAGGTGTGCGGTAGACTGCAGTTGGGGGCACAGGTTGCTATCTGCCTGGGGCGTGGATAGCAACCTTGGGGGGAAGGTGGAGGACTTCAATCGCGGGCGTGGAAGAGCCCGGCAATGTCGGCAGGAAGGGGGGATTCGTAGCGGCAGGTTTCGCCGCGTCGCCGCAAGGTGAGGGTGGCGGCATGGAGGGCTTGCCGCTTGATGCGGAGGTGAAGGATGTCGTCGGGGGTGAGTTGCCCCTTGGCGAACCGGAGGTAGATGGTTTCGTCGACACCGTAGAGTTTGTCGCCGACCAAAGGGAATCCGCAGGCCAAGAGCGTTGCGCGTATCTGATGAAGTTTCCCGCCGACGGGGTGGATGTCAAGCAGGGTCAACTCGGGCGCGTTGCGGTGCACGAGGGGGGTAAAATCGGTGATGACTGGGCCGTTGGAATCGAAACGGAACTCCTGTTTTTTTCGGACCTCCGAATGGGCTTGAAGGAGCGTGCCGCGGGCCGTTTGCGCGGAGGGGACTGCGCCTTCGACCGCGGCTAGGTAGTGTTTTTCGACGCGCTGCGCGGCAAACTCGCGCCTCAAGTCTTTGCAGGCTTTCGCCGTCTTGGCGACCAGGACGATGCCCGAGGTTTCGCGGTCGAGGCGGTTGACGAATTGGGGGGCTGCGATACCCTTGTGCTTGAGTAAAGCCCAGAGGGTGTGATTGAAGAATCGCCCCGCCGGATGGCAAGGCAGATTGCCCGGCTTGTCGATGACCAAAACTTCCTCGTCTTCGTGGAGGATTCGGCAATGCCAGTCGACTTCGGGTTCGGGCAGGAGCGGAGGATGAAAGAGAAGGGTGTCGCCGCAGCGTTCAAGCTGCTTCTCGGCTAGCGCCTGAGCCCATTCTTCCGCTGTCCGGTAGGTGAATCGCTCCGAGACCAGTTCCAGAACCGCTCTGTTCGAATGGCACCCGGGCGGCAAAGAAATGCGGCAAATCCGCTCAAAGCGGGGCTCGTCGCCCTTGGCAAGGGAAAGATCCACTGATGGCGGGTCAGCGGGAGGTTAGGTCGCAGAGTGTGCAGTGCCGGCAGTCGAAGGTTGGGGGCAGAGGGGCGGGCTTCCCTTTGCGCTGGGCAATCTTCGCTTCAAGTGCGTTCACGACCGCCAGGATGAGCCCCAGCATGATGAATCCGCCTGCCGGAAGAATGAAGAGCAAGATCGGTTTCGTAGGCGCTTCCCAGGCGATTGAGCCCCATAAAGTCAGCGTTCCGTTCCCGAGCAATTCCCGCAGTCCGGCCACGATTCCGAGCGCCAGAGTGAAACCGATCCCCATCCCGATAGCATCGGCCAGACTCTCTAGGGGCGCGTGTTTCGCGGCAAAGGCTTCCGCGCGACCTAGGATGATGCAGTTGACCACAATCAGCGGAATGAAGATGCCAAGGCTTTCTGCCAAAGCTGGCAAATAGGCCTGGAGAAGCAAATCTGCCACGGTGACGAATGTCGCTATCAGGACGATGTAGCAGGGAATCCGAACTGCCGCGGGAATCCACCGCCGCAACAGCGAGACGGTTGTGTTCGAGCCCATCAGCACGAAGGTCGCCGCTGCTCCCATTCCCAACGCATTCTCCAGAGAGGTCGTGACCGCCAGTGTCGGGCACATTCCAAGGACAAGGCGGAAGATGGGATTCTCCCGGACAATGCCTTTGGTCAATTCAGAGAAAAAACGCATAGTACCTCCTTGGTCGTTGAAGGCTAGGATTCTAGCAGAATCGAATGAATGTCGCAAACCAATAGTCGCATAGGATTGGGGTAAAAACAAAGGTGGCAAACGGTTTCAGGTCAAGATTGGCCTCGCGCCAGGAGATTGATTAGCCTTGGGCAGAGTGTCGTCCGCCTCTGGCGCGTGTCGTTATTGCGGAGTGCCAGTTGAAGGGCGTAGGCCTTGGCAATCAGGACGACCAGTTTTCGTCCCCGGGTTACGGCCGTGTAGAGGAGATTCCGCTGGAGTAGCTTGAAGTGCTGTGTGTGCAGAATCACAATGGCCACGGGGTACTCCGAGCCCTGCGACTTGTGTATGGTGCAGGCGTATGCTAGGGCCAGTTCGTCGAGCGAATCTTGGCTATAGGTGACCATCCGGCCGTCAAAGTCCACGCACAAAGTCCGGTCGGTCTCGTCCGCGGCGGCAATGTACCCGATGTCCCCGTTGAAGACATCCCGCTCCGCGTCATTACGGATTTGCATGACCCGGTCACCAACCCGAAAGGCCAACTCGCCCCGCTTGAGCGAATCGCCCGTCGGATTGAGCAGCGCCTGCATCTGGATGTTGATGTTCATCGCCCCGAGGGAGTTCAGGTTCATCGGCGTGAGAATCTGCACATCGTGGCGCGGATCAAACCCGAACTTCGCCGGAATTCGCTGAGTCACCAGCTGACGGAGCATCTGGAGAATTCGATCCGGATCTTCTGCATCGACATAGAAAAAGTCGGCATCTGCCGCGCCCAATTCAAGCGACTCGCCGCGGTTGATGTGGTGCGCGTTCCGGACGATGTAGCCGCTTTGATCCTGCCGGAAGACGCGCTCCAGTCGGCAACAGGGAATGCGCCCGGAGGCAATCAAATCGCGTAGGACATTTCCTGGACCGACGCTGGGAAGCTGGTCGCAGTCTCCCACCAGAATCAGAACGGCTTCAGAGGGAATTGCCTGCAGCAGACTGTTCGTCAGGCGAATGTCGAGCATCGAGACTTCGTCCAGAATGAAGCAATCCCCCTCAAGTGGATTGGTACAGTCGTGCACGAACCCCTGACCGTTTGGCTGGTACTTGAGCAGGCGATGAATAGTGCTGGCCGGAAGACCCGTCGACTCCGAAAGGCGCTTGGCGGCGCGACCCGTTGGAGAAGCCAGACAGATTGAGAGGTGCTTTGCCGAGAAGACATCTGTAATAGCCTTGACTACGGTCGTCTTGCCGACACCAGGGCCGCCGGTTATGATGGTCACCTTGCTGGAGATGGCCGTCAGCAATGCCTTGCGTTGGTCGGGACCGAATGTGATCCTGCCCTGCTTTTCGGCCCATTCGACGGCGCGCTCCGCTTGAACTGGCTCGAAGGAGGCCTGCGTCTTCAACAGAAGAGTCAGCCTGTCGGCAACATTGCGTTCGGCGAAGAAGATGTCTTTTCGGTAGATGCGGTCTTCCTCTTGAATCAGACGGCCGGAGTCAACCTCGTGACGCAAAGCTTCCTGCAAACGCTCGACGGGAATGTCCAAGAGCGACTGAGCTTCCAGCAATAGCGACGCCACGGGGGAAAAGCAGTTCCCGTTCTCGTCCTCTTCATAATGCAGTACATGGTGCAGCCCGGCCCTCGCCCGGAGTTCCGAATCCCTCGCGAAGCCGAGGTTTAAGGCAATCTTGTCGGCCGTCTCGAACCCAATGCCCCAAACATCGCGCGCCAGCCGGTAAGGGTTCTGCTTGACGACCGCCACGGCATCAGCCCCGTATCGGCGGTAGATTCGGGCGGCCTTGCCGATACTGATACCGTAGGATTGGAGGAAGATCATGATATTTCGGACTGCGGACTGTTCAATCCACGAGTCCCGGATCTTCTTGCGTTTGGCTTCGCCGATGCCGTCTATTTCTTTCAGCCGCTCGGATTGGCTGTCGAGCACTTCGAGGGTTTGGAGGCCGAAGTGGGATACGATCCTTTCCGCCGTCACCTTGCCAATCCCCCGAATCATGCCGCTGGCGAGAAAGAGGCGGATTCCCTCCAGTGAAGTCGGTGTGATGCAGGTTATCTTCTGGGCCTTGAACTGTCTGCCGTGGGTGGTATCGTAGACCCATTCGCCCTCGGCCCGAATCTCTTCTCCCGCCCAGATGGAGAGTACATTTCCTACGAGCGGGACCAAAGGTTTCTGGATGAGATGGTCATTGTCCGAGGGGCGCACTTTACAGACGGTGAAGCCGTTTTCATCATTGTGGAAGGTGATGATTTCAACGGTTCCGGTGAGGACTTCAGTTGCCATGGCTGCACCCAGGTCTTGGTTCAAGCCGGATCGTCCTCAGGGTCATCTCCCAGGCGTTAAAGAGGTAAAGCCTGCCCAAAATGGATTGGTCGCCCATCAGGAGTTTCACGAGCAGGGTGACCTGCAAGGTGGCAATTTGAGAGACCAGCGGAGGCCAGATGCCTGAGGTCGCGACGCCTAGGCTCTCTGCGGGAGGCTGCGGGTAAAGACAGCGTAGGCAGGGTGAATTGGCTTGGGGGGCGACGGGCAGAACCATACCTTCGGCTCCTGCCACGCCGCCGTAGACATAGGGTACGCGGTTGCGGACGCACCAGTCGTTCAGGGCGAAGCGTGTCGGAACGGAATCGGTTGCGTCGAGTACGGCGCTGGAACCTCCCGCGAAGACGCCAATGTCCTCGATGCGTTCCTGGACGGTTTCGATTCGGCAGGCGGGATTGATTTCGCGCAGATGGCGGGCAGCGGCTAGGACTTTTGGTTGGCCGCAATCGCTCTGTAGGAAGAGGTGCTGCCGGTGCAGGTTATGCTCGGTGACGAGGTCGAAGTCTGCCAAGCGGATGGTGCCGACACCCATGCGAGCGAGCGTCTCCGCTTGCTGGGTTCCGAGTCCGCCGCAACCAATGATGGACACGGTAGCACGGGCGAGCGTGCGCTGTCCCGTTTCGCCGAAAGGGGGGAATTGGATTTGGCGGCAATAACGGTTCATCGGCTATCCAATCCGAAAGATTCGGGTGCGCCGACGGGCCGCCCAGCAGAGATAGGCGATGGTGACGAAATAGGAGGCGGGGAGGCGAGGGAGTGCGGTGATGCGAATGTCGGTCAAGGTCACTTTTCCGCCCAGACCCATGGGGCCGATGCCAAGGGAGTTTGCCTCTTTAAGAAGGCGCATTTCGAACGCGGCCAAGTCTGGGTCGCTGGCGCGCTCGCCCTGTTGTCTGAGGAGTTGGCGCTTGGCGGCGGCGTAGCCCTCCGCGCGGTCTCCGCCGATACAGACGCCAAGGGCTCCCGGGGCGCACCCTTGCCCTTGTATGCGGTTGACGGCATCGAGAATGCACTTGCGGACGCCGTCGAGATTGCGGTTGGCCTTGAGGGTGGAGTCGGGCAGTGTGTATTGGCAACTCATGTTTTCGCTGCCCCCGCCTTTCATCAGCAAGGTGACCTCGGAGGTTCCTTGGTCATTGAAGTCGAAGTGCAAGACAGGCGCGTGCGGGGCGAGCACATTGTCGTTGATGGAACGCCCGGAAAGAGTCTCGATGGTATTGTTCCGGAGCCAGCCGTTTGCGGTTGCCTCTCGAACGGCTTCTCGCGCGGCTTGGGCTATGGGGAGTACTTTTGTGCCGTCGGGGAGATTGAAGAAGAACGAGAGGGTGCCTGTGTCTTGGCAGATGGGGCGGTCGCCTTGGCGGGCGATGGCGACATTCCTGCAAATCTGCTCAAGGGTGGCTTGGGCGGGTGAGCCGTGTGCCTCGGAATCGGGCTGGAGAACGGCTTCGGATTCGGCGGGTAGGTCGCAGGATGTGTCGCGGATCAGGTCAAGGAGTTGGTTTCTCATATTGGGCAATCCGGTGGGTGATGGCATCTGCGGTCAAGCCATATCGGTCGAAGAGTTCGTCGATCCCGCCTTGCGGGATGATGGTGTCTGGCCAGCCGATGCGTTCGACGGGAACACGGTAGCCGGCGTCGGCGAGGGTTTCAAGCAGGGCGGAGCCGAAGCCGCCTTCGCGGGCTGCGTTTTCGAGGGTGACGAAGAGGGTTGCTCGCTGCGCCTGCTGGAGCAAAAGGGTCTTGTCGATGGGCTTGATGAAGCGGGGATTGACGATGGTTGCGCCTTGCGGCAAGCGGGCGGAGACCTTTTGCGCGAGGGGTATCAAATCACCCAGAGCCCAGATATAGATGGTCGACTCGGAGGCGGCCTGGACGATGGCGGCTTTGCCCCACTCGACGGGCGTTGCTCCGGTGAGGATTTCCGCAGGCGGCTTGGTGCGCGGGTAGCGGATGGCGACGGGCCCCTGGTGGTTGATGGCGGTGCGCATCATTGCCTTGAGTTCAGCCCCGTCGGCGGGCTGGAGTAGGGCGATGTTGGGTAGACAGCGCAGCATGGCGATGTCGAATAATCCGTGGTGCGTCGGGCCGTCCGAACCGACGACTCCAGCACGGTCGACGCAGAAGAGCACGGGCAGGTTCTGCAGGCAAATGTCGTGCATCACGCAGTCGACGGCGCGTTGGAAGAAGGAGGCGTAGACCGCGAATACGGGGCGCATTCCGCCTGCCGCCAGCCCTCCGGCGAAGACGACTGCGTGTTCCTCGCAAATGCCGACATCGTGGAAGCGGGGGGCGTGGCGATAGGCAAAGATGTTCAGCCCCGTGCCTTCCGCCATAGCAGCCGTGATGGCGTGGAGTCTCGTATCTTTGTCAGCAAGGGCCGCCAATTCGGTGCCGACGATTTCCGAATAGCCCGGTTTGGGCGGCGGCAGCCCAGTCGCAGGATTGAAGGGGCCGACTCCGTGCCAATGCGTCGGATCCCGCTCGGCCGGCGGGTAGCCCTTGCCCTTCTGCGTATAGGCGTGAATGAGAATCGGAGATTTGCACTCTTCCTTGGCGGAGGTTAGCGCCTCCACCATCCGCGGGATGCTATGACCGTCCACTGGTCCTACATACCGAACACCCGCTTCTTCAAAAAGAAGGTTCTTCAGCCAGAAACTTTTGAGATGCTGTTCGAGGCGGTGGTAGAAGGAGCGCAGCCCGGAAAGCCTCAGACGGTGTCCTGCCTCCTCCGCGCGCTGCTTGATGCGGTTGTACCGGACGGACGAGAGCAGGCGCCCGAGGTAGCGCGAAAAGGCTCCGACATTCTTGCTGATGGACATTTCGTTGTCATTGAGGATGACAATCAGACGGTCGGTCGCCGCCCGCAGATTGTTGAGCGCCTCAAGCGTGATGCCGTTGGAAAAAGAGGCATCCCCAATCACCGCGATGATATGGTTCCGCCCCGATTGGGCGTCACGCGCCGCCGCATAGCCAATCGCCGCCGAGAGCGTATTCCCCGCATGCCCCGCGATGAACGAATCGTAGGGCGACTCCTCCCGCTTGGTAAACCCCGACAGCCCATCCATCCTGCGAAGCGTGCCGAAACGCGCCCTCCGGCCAGTCAACAATTTCCAAGCATAGGTCTGGTGGCCTACATCCCACAGCACCTTGTCCTCGGGGAAGTCGAAGACCCACGCCAGCGCAAGGGTCAACTCCACCGCCCCGAGACTTGATGCCAGATGACCGCCCGTCGACGAGACCGTTTCGATGATTTCGTGGCGCAGTTCAGATGCCAATTCGGGCAGCCGATCTATCGGTAGCCGCTTGACATCGGCAGGCGTTTGAATCTCCTCCAGCATTTCAGCGGTACGCCTGCGGCGTGTAGGAATCTAGGCGCTGCGGGGCAAAGATGGGTCGAAACCTGGTAAAACGCGGCAGTCCGCCTTCCATCGGCACAGGAACCGGTTCGCCTCCAATCAGCGGGCGGGCGTAGCGGAGGAAGTCATCCGTCACATCGATGCGATTGGGCGCGATCCACTCCTTAGGGAAAGCGCGCTCCGAGTTGGCCACCTCGCAGAGCGGGACCTTGCCGTACACCGCACGGTAGGTTTGCCCCGGCGCGCGCAGAATGGTAGCCATGAATCCATTCCCATCCTTTCGCGAAATCTCCACCGCGTAGCGCCCCGATTCGTAGGCTTCGCGTAAATCAATCCCCGAGACGGTAAAGATGTTGTGCCGCTGATCCGTACCCGGCGTCTGCCCCCTGGCCTTTCCGGTCGCCGCCAGACCGACTTTGTTGAGATGGCTGACAATCCTTTGCTGCACGGTCGTCCCGCTCGCCCCGAAATTCACATGCCCGAAAGCATCCCGAACTTCCCCAAGAGAGCCAACCTCGCACCCCTCGCCGACTACAACCAGGCATCGTTTGGAACGCTTGAGTTCGTCGTTGACAAGGTCAGCCATCTCCTCCAAGGATACATTTGCCTCGGGGAGATAGATTTGTAGCGGCAGCCTCCTTTCCGGGTCGGCAAGACGCACCGCTGCCGGGATGAATCCGATGCGCCTCCCCATTGCCTGCAGCACCAGTACGGGGTCGGCAGGGCAGGAGCCAGCATTCTCTTCATTGGCGCACAAGATATTCGACGCCCAGTAGTGCGCGGTCGAGCCATAGCCTGGCGTGTGGTCGACCAGACGGAACGCGCTATCGCCCACATCATTGTCGATGGTCTTGGGAACTCCGGTTGCGACCAAATCAAGCCCTTCGCGCCGCGCCAACTCGGCAATTCGGTTTGCGGTGTCCATCGAATCGTTCCCGCCGGCGTAGAAGAACCAGCCGATGTCGTGCGCCTTGAGCACATCAATCACCCGTGCGAAGTCCTCCTTCTGTTCCGACTTGAGTTTGTAGCGGCAGGTTCCAATTGCCCCGGCGGCTGGGGTGGTTTCCAGCAGTCGGATTTCCGTCTCGTCCTGGGCGGACAAGTCGAGAAGTTCCTCTCTGAGAACGCCTTCGATGCCGTGCCAGGCACCATAGATGCGCCCATATAGATTGGGATAGTCCCGGCAGGCGTCGATCACCCCTCGAATGGAGTTGTTGATGACGGCGGAGGGACCGCCTGACTGGGCAACGAGCACATTTTTAGGTGGCATGGGGGGCTCTTATAAGGGGCTCTGGGTGGGTTTCAAAACGCTGTTCATTATAGAACACCGGCAGATTTTGCACAAGCCCAAAGACCCCTTTTGCTTGAAATTCGGTCTAGATAATGTATACTTCTAGGCACGTCTAGATAATGGAGGATACCTTATGCCGACGCTTAGCCTTTACGAGCGGATTCTTCAGGAACCGGCGAAGTTCGACTTCAAGGTCCCGTTGCTGGGGCCCTGCAAGATTGATTCGCCGTTGCACCGCCACGACTTTATCAGCGATGACGCGGTCTCGCTGTTGAGCGTCCGAACCGACTTCAACCAGACCTCCCGGGAGAAGATTGGTCACGAGCCGGTGCTTGAGCGGGCGGGCGCGCATCGCCGCATTTTCCACGATCCCGCCTGGTCTCGGGCTGCCATCCTGACGGCTGGCGGTCTCTGCCCCGGTCTGAACCATGTCATCAAGGGATTGGTCGAAATCCTGACCTTCGACTACAACATCAAGACGATTTACGGCATTCGCTACGGCTACGCGGGGCTGAATCCGAAACTGGGCTATCCGCCGATGATGCTGAATCCCGATGTGGTGGATACGATTCACGAGACGGGCGGTACGATTCTCGGCTCGTCCCGCGGCCAGCAGGACACGGATTTGATTGTCGACACGCTGTGCCGGATGAACATCAATCTGCTCTTCTGCATTGGCGGCGACGGCTCTCTGCGGTGCGCCAAGGACATTGCCGAGGCCTGTTTGAAGCGCCGTCTGCCGATTAGCGTGGTGGGAATCCCGAAGACCATCGACAATGACCTGAATTTCATCGGGCGCTCGTTCGGCTTCGAGACCTCCGTTGGAGAGGCGGTGCCGGTTATCAAATCGGCGCACACGGAGGCCAGAGGCGCTCCCAACGGTATCGGTCTGGTCAAGTTGATGGGGCGCGATTCGGGCTTCATCACGGCGTTTGCGACGCTGGCGAATCCGGTGGTGAACTTCTGCTTGGTGCCTGAAGTCAGTTTCGAGATGGATGGCCCGCACGGGCTTTTGTCCGCGCTCCAGCGCCGCTTTGCGACAGGCAAGGGGCACACGGTGATTGTCGTGGCGGAAGGCGCGGGGCAGAACCTGATGCAGTCGGCCGAGGAGCGGGATCCTTCGGGGAATATTCTCAAGAAGGACATCGGGGCCTATCTCAAGACCCGCATCACCCACTACTTCCGCGAACTGAATATCAACAGCACGGTCAAGTACTTCGATCCGTCCTACACAATCCGGAGCGTCCCGGCGAAGGGCACGGATGCGATTCGTTGCTATCAGTTGGCGCGCATGGCCGTCCATGCAGCGATGGCGGGGCGGACGAATTGCGTGGTCGGGAATCTCAACGACGACTACACGCTGGTGCCGATTCCGCTGGCGACGATGGAGCGCAACAAGTTGGATCTCAATTCAGACTTGTGGCACGCGGTGTTGGATGCAACCGGCCAAGAGCGCTATTTCAACCCGGATCTGGCGGCCGGCGACGCGCTGCCGTGAGGCTTGATTGGCTGCCAGAAATGACCTCTGCGTAGCCATGCCCTGTTCAGGAGCCCCTGCCGTGGAACTTCTTGCTCGCCTTGGGTCGGTTGTCCCCGAGCCGAATATCTGCATTGCCTTCTCCGGAGGGATGGACAGCGCGGTTTTGGCGGCGGGCTGCGCGCGGCTGGGCAAGACGGTTCGCCTGCTACACGCGCAGACCTTCCTCCAAACCTCTCGCGAACGACGCATGGTGCAGTCCGTAGCGGAATGTCTCGGGGTGGCGTGCGAAGAAGTCGCAATCGATTTGTCGGGCGCCGACTTTCTTCTGAACCACACGCCGCGTCGTTGCTACCACTGCAAACGGCATCTGCTGGGGGCGCTTCTGGCCTGTGCCGGTGGAGCTCCTCTGCTGGAAGGAACGCAAGCTGACGACGACCTTTCGGATCGTCCGGGATTCCAAGCCGTTGAGGAGTTGGGCGTGCGTTCACCCTGGCTGGATGCAGGAATTGGAAAGCGTCTGATTCAGGCCGCCGCCGCCGCCTGGCAACTGCCTGTCGCCGGGCTGAGACCTTCCGCCTGCTTGGCCACGCGCATCCCATTCGAGACACCCGTGACGCCCGACCTCGCCCAAATCGTCGACCAGGCCGAAGAGGCAGCCCTGGCTCTGGAGCGCTTCGGCGATGTGCGTTTCCGCCTCGAAGTCCGGGGCTAATGCCGTGAAACTCTTCCTCCAACGAGTCACCCGGGCCTCCGTCACAATCGACGGCGAAGAGGTAGGCAGGATTGGGCGTGGCTACTTGGTACTGATGGGAGTCGGATGTGGAGACCAGCCGGAGCAAGTCGAACGCACCCTCCGCAAACTCTTGTGCCTACGAATCTTCGAGGATGAAGCCGGGAAAATGAACCGTTCCATCCGCGATGTCGGCGGTTCTGTCCTGCTGGTCTCCCAGTTCACCCTCTACGCCGACCTCACCCACGGCAACCGCCCGGGATTTTCCCTCGCCGCGCCCCCCGCCCTCGCCGAGCCGCTCTACGAATTGATGAAACGGCGCTTGACCGAAGCACTCGGTCCCCAACGCGTCGCCTTCGGTCGGTTCGGAGCCGATATGCAAGTTGAACTCCTCAACGACGGCCCCGTCTCGATGGAAATCCGCTGCGAAGCCGAGTAGCAAAAGACAAAATTGTTGCCCACGGCCGCCCTTGTTCGTCGAAAACTTTTAGACAGACAAGATTGTTGCCTCCACTCCCGCAAAATGCCCAAAATTCCCTCTGGCACGGATGATGCTCTACAAAGAGCCGTTCACATCCCCGCAGGGGATCAACCGATAACGGAAAGGCGTTCAGGAGTCCAACTCCCGGAGGTAGAAAAACAATATGAACTGGTCGAAATGTTTCATGGCGGCGGTGATTGCCTCAGCTGCAGGATCAGCCATTGGCGACGACGCGGCAACCCCTAAACTGGCCACAGCCGAGGCCGTACAGGCCGTTCAGGACAACTTGAACATTGTTTGGACGCTTATTGCCGGTGTGCTGGTCTTCTTCATGCAGGCTGGCTTCGCTATGGTCGAAACCGGCTTTACGCGTGCCAAAAACGCCGCCAACATTATGATGAAGAATCTGTTCGACTTCGCCATCGGCTCCGTCGCATTCTTCTTCATCGGTTATGCCCTGATGTTCGGCGCAACCAAATGCGGCCTCATCGGCACCACGGGCTGGTGCATGACCGGCCCTCAGGGCAATGACTGGTCTTGGACCTTTATGTTCTTCCAGACCATGTTCTGTGCCACCGCCGCCACTATCGTTTCCGGTGCCGTGGCCGAGCGCACGCGCTTCAAGGCTTACCTCATCTACTCGGCAATCGTCAGCCTTCTGATCTACCCCATCTTCGGCAAGTGGGCTTGGGGCAGCCTCAACGGCGATGCATCCGCGGGTTGGCTTTCAAGCCTCTCCACGGGTGCTTTCTGCGACTTCGCGGGCTCGACTGTTGTGCACTCCGTGGGCGGATGGATAGCCCTTGCCGGCGCCATTTGCTTGGGGCCCCGCATCGGCAAGTTTACCCCCGACGGCAAGCCTCGTGCGATACCCGGACACAACTTGGTTATCGGCGCGCTGGGCGTGTTCATTCTTTGGGTTGGTTGGTTTGGTTTCAACCCCGGCTCCACGGTTGTGGGGGAGGGATCGATTGGGCGCATTGCCATGACCACGAATCTGTCCGCGGTAGCCGCCACCATCACGGCTATGATTACTTCTTGGTCGATGTTTGGCAAGCCTGACCTTTCGATGAGCCTCAATGGCACGCTGGCGGGGCTAGTCGCCATCACTGCGGGGTGTGCTACGGTGAGTCTGGCGGGGGCGTTGACCATTGGGGCAATTGCGGGTGTGTTGGTCGTACTGAGTTGCACTGCGCTTGAGCGAATCCTTAAAATCGACGACCCGGTTGGTGCGGTCAGCGTGCATGGGGTCAATGGTCTCTGGGGAACGCTTGCGTGCGGGCTGTTCAACGCGGAGAAGGTCATCGGCGCGAGCGACGCCAATACGGGGTTGTTCTACGGTGGCGGGCTGAACCAGTTGGTTTCGCAGGCTATCGGTGCGGGGTGCGCGTTCCTTTGGGCTTTT
Organism: Kiritimatiellia bacterium; assembly: GCA_034178815.1. GTDB lineage: Bacteria > Verrucomicrobiota > Kiritimatiellia > RFP12 > DVOR01 > JAXFQS01. The sequence continues at coordinate 16,821 of JAXFQS010000036.1, forward strand.
GGCCTGGGTATGGTGATGTTCCTTGTCATCAAGAAGACCATCGGGCTTCGCGCCAGCCGCGAGGAGGAACTCAAGGGTCTTGACATTACTGAACACGGGAACGATGCCTACGCGGGCTTCCAGTTCTTCGTCAACGAATAGGTTCAACCATTGTCCCGGGCGGGTTCGAGCCCGTCCGGGCGGAAAGAAGAAGGCTACCGATGAAATTGATTATCGCCTACATCCGCCCCGAAGTCTTGCCTGATGTCAAGCAGGCGCTCTACGCCAAGGAGATCTACAAGATGTCTATCCAGCCCTCGCTTGGTTGCGGGCAGCAGGCCGGATATGTGGAGCACTACCGCGGCATCGTCAACGAAGTCAACCTCCACAAGAAAACCCGTATGGCCATCGCGGTCAACGATGACTTTGTCGAGGCTTGTGTCGAATGCATCGTCAAGGGAGCTAGAACTGGCAAGATTGGCGACGGCAAAATCTTCGTTCTGCCAATTGACGAATGTATCCGCATCCGCACGGGCGAGCGTGGTCCCTCGGCCATAGGCTGATTGGCACGCTTGAGGTGCGAATGTTCCGGCGACCGCCCTTTTCGGGAGGTCGCCTCTTTTTTTACCATCCGCGTCTCTTGCTACAACTTGAGATTGAATTCGCAAGATGAGTGGGACGCGGGTGCGGAGGTGCCAATCTCTGTGAGCGATTCGTGCGTAGCAGATGGCGCGAGTGGTGGATACCATCCGCACTCAAAGGTTGGTAGGAATCGCTCGGGGCTTTTGCGTGGTTTTGAGGTAGTCGGCATCTCTGCCCCGCTCAAGCCGCTGCGTCGAATTGCTCGTGCCTGGTATCTCAATTGCGATATGCCGGAAAC
>JAXFQS010000037.1:0-20799 GCA_034178815.1 Kiritimatiellia bacterium
ACCTCCAGTCGACGCGGCTACTCATCTCCAGCCCCCTTCGCCTGCCGGCATTCCAGTTCATAGAGTTTAGCCTCCTTGAGAAAAGCGTAGTAAGCCGCGGTCGTCGCCGCAATCAGCCCTGGCACCCCGTCGAACAGGGCCCCCTGAAGGAGAAGTTTCTTCCACATCACCAGCGGGAAGACTGCAATCAGTTTCAACAGCGAGAACCTTTTCCCCGCAACGGCCTTCTCCTTCGCCTTCAGGGAAGAGTAGAGATTGTTCTTCTCCACCATCTTCTCGATAGAGACCAGACCGTAATGGTTCAGCCCCGCCGATACGCTCCGAACGGTGCCGTGCACGACCATCTGCTCGTGCGTAAAGTGCGTTGGCGTGAGGTTGTAGGTGCCTAGGTTTCGGCGGAAAAAGCGGATTTTCCGCTTGGCCTTCTTCGAGCGGAAATGGTGCCCGAGAAAGATATCGTCGATGGGGAAGCAAAGCGCGTCCGGGGCGTCGTCGCGGATTGTCTGCTCGATGACGGCTTGCAATTCGGGGGTCATCTCCTCGTCCGCGTCGAGGTTCAGCGCCCACTCGCGAGTGCAGCGTTCGAGTGCGTACTGCTTTTGCTTGGCGCAGCATTCCCAGGGGTGCTGGAGGTAGGTGACATTGGGGAAACTTTTGGCAATCTCCGGGGTTCGGTCGTGGCTGCCGGAGTCGACGACGATTACTTCTGCGAAGTCGCGCAGGCTGGCTAGGGCGCGGGGCAGGTGGTGCTCTTCGTTGCAGGCGACGATATAGACTGAGGCGTCGATCATACGCGGTATCTCCCGGATCGGAGCAGGAGCAGGAACTGGAGTCGGTCGCAACTGCGAAGGACATTGGTTCTGCGGATGCGGTAGGGGTCTGTGATTGGCTGGATGCCTTTCTTGACGGTCAAGGCGCAGAGGAAGTTGTCGGCTTTGAGTTGGTCTGGCGTCTGTTCGCGGAAGCGTCCGTAGGGATAGGCGAAGACGGGGCAGTTCCTGCCTACGAGGTGTTCGACGCGTTGGCGCCCTCGGCGGATTTGGTCGAGTCCCTCTTGGGGGGTGAGAATGGCGAGATTGGGGTGGTCGAGTGTGTGGGAGCCCCATTCGATGAGGGGGTCGTTGGCGAGGCGCTGGATGGTTTGGTCGTCCATCAGGGGTACATTTGGGATGTCGCTTTTGGCGGAGAGGAAGATGGTGGCTTTGGCGTTGAATTCGCGCAGGATGGGGAGTGCGAATTGGGCGACGCTCTGGAAGCCGTCGTCGAAGGTGATGGCGACGCTGGGGCCTTTTTTTGGGGGGGCGAGGAGTTCGGAGGCAAAGAGGAAGTGGGTGCCTTTCTTGGCCAGGAGTTGGATTTGCTGGCGGAAGTCTTGGGGTCTGACGCAGAGTTCGGGGGGCATGGTTTTGGGGACTTCTTCGCCGAGGGCGTGGTACATCAGCACGCGGGGGAGGTGTTTGGGCGCGGGCGGTCTCCAAAGGGTGTAGTCGCAGAGGCTCCAGGCGAGGAGTCCGGCGGCGGGCAGGGCGAACCAGGAGCTGATGGCGATCAAGGGGAGGCTGGCGATTAGGAGTGCGAGGGAGGGGTGTTTGATCCAGGCGAGGGGGCATCCGACGGGGCGGGTGGCGGTGAGGGCCTGGGCGTAGACGGCTTCGGTTGCTTGGGCCATGGCAGGGATGGTGAGGCGTTGGCGCAGGGGGGCTGCGAAGCGTTCGAATGCGGCGGTGTAGGCTTCGAGGCGGCTGAGGGCGTGGGCGAGGGCGGCGGGGATGGCTTCGTGCGGAGCGAGGAATTCGCGGGGGAGTAGGTCTGGGATTCCGCCTGCGGGGGTGGAGAGGACGGGGCAGCCGGCGTGGATGGCTTCTGCCAAGACGAGGGGGAGTCCTTCGCGTTGGGAGGAGATGAGCAGCAGGTCGCTCTCGGCCAAGAGGGCGGGTATGTCGTCGCGGTGTCCAAGGAGTTGGACGCGCCCGGAGAGGTGCAGTTCGTCGACGAGTCGTTGCAACCGTTCGCGCTCGGGGCCGTCTCCGGCAATGCGCAGTTCCGCCTCGGGAATCTGCGCCAGGGCGCGAATGAGGCGGTCGAAGGCTTTGACGGGGGCGAGGCGGCCGACGGCGAGGAGTCGGGGTCGGGGGTTGAAGGGGCGCGGGGGGGGCGTGGCGAAGGGTGTCGCGACGCCGTTGGGGATGACGGTGGTCTTTTCCTTCGGGAGGCGCGCGGCGGCGGCCGGGCTCACGGCGATGAGGCGGTCGAAGCGGCGGGCGAACCGGAGGTGGCGCTTGATGCCGTGGACGGTCGCCACGAGCGGGTAGCGCGCGAAGCGCCGGCCGGAGAGTATTGTGGCAACCTTGCTGCCGTGGGCATGCACGAGATCGGGGGCGATGCCTTGCAAGGTCTTCAGGAGTGTCCTTGCAAGGAAGGGGTTGCGGCGGTGGCAATCTTTCAGGGCGTTGAGGGCAATAAAGCGCACCCCCGGCGGCAAGGCACGCCCAATCGATTCGTGCGCCAGCAGGACGACATCGTGGCGTTTGGCGAGTTCCTCCGCGAGGCATCGAACATGGGTCTCCATGCCCCCGGATCCGGCCCCCGCGATGACCATAGCAAGCTTCATTTGCGGAGCCTTTCGATGATGGTATCTGTTCGCCTGGCAGTCTCGCGCCACGGTAACTTGCGGTCGTAGCGCGCGTCGTAGCAGGTTGTGAGCGCAATCGCCGCACGCATCAGGTGGCGCGAAGGAGCCCTCAGATGATGGCGGTTCATAATGCGGCGGAAGCGGGAAATCGATTCGGGCGGGACGATATGCGCCCAGTCCAGCGAAGTGGGCGCCCACGCCGCCAGCGCAAAGTCGATATACCGCAGCGTGCCCGCCTCCGAGCACAGCACATTCCCCGTATGCCAGTCCAGATGACACCACCCCCATTGGCGCGAATCGAAACAGCCCGTCAGGCAGCGGAATGCGTAGCGCAGCAGCCGGGACTTGTGCCGCACATAGGGCAGGACAGGCACCACGCAGAAGAGCCTTCCAATCGCCTGAATCCCCGGCAGATGCTTTCCGAAAAGCCATAGTTTGAGGTTCGGACGGAGTGAATGGATGCGCTGGATGTCTAGGCAGAGACGCTCGAACAGCGCCTCCGGCAACGGCACCTCGCAGAGCGGCAGATCCCCATCCGCTATCGGGCGCCCTTCAAGAAAAGTCTGCACCGCAAAAGGCTGGATGTACCCGTGGTAGACCGAAGCCGGAACCCTCTCCCCAAGCCGCGGGCGCAGACACTCCAAAAGCAACGACTCCACCAACAGACGCCAAGCGTCCCGAGGCGAAGAGGCGAACTTCACCAGTCGCCCCCCGTTGAGCTTCACCACCACCGAGTGCCCCGCCTCTATCTTCTCCAGCACCCGCAAATCAGACTCCCCCAAAGCCTCCCGCAGGATCGATTGCGCCCGCTCCGCCGTGGTGCTTCGGCGCCAGATAGGCGACCGCCTGAGCCAATGGTAGCGGATCAGATAGCACTCTCTGGCCAGCCGCTCCAGCACAAATCAAAGCCCCTGACCCTCGGCCGCGTACATCCGGATCCGGCGCTCGAAGCCGAAGGTCATTGCAATCAGCGCCGTGCGGATCCACATGCCATTGCGCATCTGCCGCCAATACATCGCACGCGGATCCGAATCCACGCAGACATCAATCTCGTCCCGCCGCGGCAATGGATGCAGAATCACCGCATCCGGGGAGAGCAGACCCAGTTCCCGCGCCCCGATTTTGAAGGCCGAAGTGTCCACCTTCGCACTCTCCCCCTTCTGCACATCCCACTCATCCTGGATGCGCGTCATATAGAGCGCATCGCAGCACGGCAAGACCGAATGCAGATCGTCTGTCACCCGATACTCCGTCCCGCAACTGCGCAGGTTCGCCAGGATGTCCTCGCCTATCTGGAAGGGCTCCGGCGCGACAAAAACCTGCCGGATTCCCGGGAACCTCGTCAACAGATGCGAAAGCGACCGCACCGTCCGCCCCCGCTTGAGATCGCCGCAGAACGCTATGGTCTTCCCCGGGAGGCCGCCGCGCTTCTCGAAACTCCGCTCCAGCGTATAGATGTCCAGCAACGCTTGCGTCGGATGCTGGTCGGCGCCGGAACCTGCGTTGATGATAGGTATCGGGCGTTCGGAGCGGGCGAAAAGCCACGCCATGCGTTCGGCGAGCCCTTTCTCGGGTGTGCGCATGATGATTAAATCGAAGTAGGAACTGAATGTGCGAACGGAGTCTTCCTTCGATTCCCCCTTGAATTCGGAGGATATGGCCGTGTCGCGCACCTCGCCAGTCTGCAGGCCGAGGATTTGGCAGGCGGAGAGAAAGGAGAGGTAGGTTCGGGAACTCGGCTGGGAGAAGTAGAGCATGGCGCGCTTTTGCGGGGAGAGGTCGCGTAGGAAGGCGCTGCCTTTGGGGTTTTTGGCGATGCGGCGGATGTGGGTGGCGAGTGTGCAGAGGCGTTCGAGGAGGGGGCGGTCGAACTGCTGGGCGTAGAGGGTGTGGCAGGGGGCGCCGTCCGGCTGGAGCATCAGGGCGGCTTTATCGGCGAGTGGGCTGGTGCGGAAGGTTTCCCAGTCGAGGTCGCGGAGTTTGGGGTTGATTGCCTGCATAGCCGTCAGTCCTGGGGTTGGCTGGGGTCGGCGAGGGAGGATACATAGAGGGCTTTGATGGTGTGCATTCGGTTTTCAGCCTCGTCGAAGACTTTGGAGTAGGGGGCTTCGAAGACTTCGTCGGTGACTTCCATTTCGCCGATGTCCTTGGAGACTTCGGTTTCGCGGTTGTGGAAGGCGGGCAGGCAGTGGAGGAAGATGAGTTTGCCGCCGAGGTTGCCAGTTGCCTGCATGAGGGTGCGGTTGACTTGATAGGGGGAGAGCAGGCGGATGCGTTCTTCGCGCTGGGCTTCTTCGCCCATGGAGGCCCAGACATCGGTATAGACGGCGTTGGCTCCTTTGACACCGGCGATGGGGTCGGCGGTGATTTCGATGGTGGCGCCGTTCTTTTGGGCGATGGTGCGGACTTGTTCGACGAGTGCGGGATCGGGGAAGAGTTCGGCGGGGGTGCAGTTGGCGTAGTGGATGCCGGCCTTGGCGCACCCAATCATAAGGGTGTTGGCCATATTGTTGCGTCCGTCGCCGACATAGGCGAGTTTGAGGCCCTTGAGTTCGCCGAAGTTTTCTTTGAGGGTCATCAGGTCGGCGAGGATTTGGGTGGGGTGGTAGTCGTCGGTCAGACCGTTCCAGACGGGCACGCCGGAGTACTTGGCGAGGTCTTCGACGGTTTTCTGGGAGAAGCCTCTGAACAGGATGCCGTCGAAGAGGCGTCCGAGGACGCGGGCGGTGTCGGCGACGGACTCTTTGGTGCCCAGATGGATGTCGCCGCGGGTGAGGTATTCGGCGTGGCCGCCCTCGTCACGCACGGCGATGGAGGCGGAGTTGCGGGTGCGGGTGGAACTCTTCTCGAAGATGAGGGCGATGTGGCGCTGTTTGAGGAGCGAGCCGCGGATTCCGGCCTTGCGGCGGGCTTTGAGGGCGATGGCGAGGTCAACGACATTGAGCATCTCCTCGTCGGAGAAGTCCAAGAGGGTCATCAGCGAGCGGTTCTTGAGGGAGGGAAGCCAGTTGAGCATAGGGGAGGCCTTTCTGCTGTCTCGCAATAGGATACACTTTGTGCCCTCCCAATGCAAGCCGAGAAAGGGTTCCTCAGGTGCCAAATTTCGGGGCGCAAAGGTTGCCGTGAACCCCTCCGGAAGGTGCCAATCTTTGACCCCCGAAGGGCGGCGCGAGGCGAACTAGCGGCGGCGTTTGGTGCGGGGCGGATCGAGTTTGAGGAAGGTGGCGGCGGCCAGATGCCCCTCGGTCAGTTCATCGCAGTCGCCCGAGGGCGGAAGCGGCGCAACCTCCGGGGTCGCGGCGGCGTTCGGATCGAGCCGGTCGAGATGCTCCCGGAAGACCCGCAGCAAGCCGTCGATGCCATCGTCCGACTCGTCCGCGGCGGAAATCCGGATAGGCGTCACCCCCGTCTCCTGAATGAAACGCGGCAGGTTCGAAATAGCCTCGTCCAAGTCCATCTTGTTAGCCACCACCAGCGCCGGACGCGCCAGCAGATCGGGGTCGTGCTCCCCAACCTCCCGCCGCAGAATGCGGTAATCCTCCCACGGCTCCCGCGCGTCGCAACCCGCCATATCGATGAGATAGACCAAGATGCGCGAGCGGGCTATGTGCTTGAGAAAATCAATCCCGAGACCCGTTCCGCCGGCTGCCCCCTCGATGATGCCGGGGATGTCCGCGATTCGCAGCCGCCGATTGTCAGGATAAATGTGCGTTCCAATGACCGGCCGCAAGGTTGTGAAAGGATACGACCCGATCTTCGGACGCGCATCGCTCAGCCGCGCCAGAAGAGACGACTTGCCCGCATTGGGGAAACCAATCAGCCCCGCGTCGGCAATGGTTTTGAGTTCGAAACGGGCCCGGAATTCCTCCCCCGGAAGACCAGGAATCGCCCGCTCGGGAGCCTGGTTTACGGCGCTTTTGAAGTGGACATTTCCCCACCCGCCGCGCCCACCTTGGGCAATGACTGCTTGGTCGCCGTCCGCCACGACCTCGGCCAGCAGCGCCCCCGAATCCAACCTATAGACCTCCGTCCCGCAAGGTACCCGCACAATCAAATCCTTGCCCCGCCGCCCGTGCATCTTCTGGCCCGAACCGTCCACGCCGTTTTCCGCCCACAGGTGGGGTTCGTAGAAGAGTTTGACCAGCGAATCCACATCGTGGCTGGCCCGGACGATAACATGGCCCCCGCGCCCGCCGTCACCACCATCTGGGCCGCCCATCGGCACTTTCGACTCCCGGCGGAAACTCTTGGAGCCGTCGCCGCCTTTGCCGGCGCGGACTTCGACCTGTACGGTGTCGACGAAGGTTCTGGCTTTCATCTGTGGCTCCTGCTGAGGGGGTGGAAGGGGTACAAAAAAGACGCGGAATCTGCTGTCCCGCGTCTCTATCCCTACCCGACGGAATCGGGCACGGGCGGCCGGCGTTGCCGGTTAGGCCTGCTTGGCGACAATCGTCGCGACGGATCCGTCTTTGATGAACTTGACGGTGCCGTCGGCCAGTGCGAAGAGGGTGAAGTCGCGCCCCATACCGACATTCTCTCCGGGGTTGATTTTGGAGCCGCGCTGGCGCACGATGATGGTGCCGGCCTTGACGAGTTGGCCGTCGTAGCGTTTGACGCCGAGCCGCTTGGACTTGGAGTCGCGTCCGTTGCCTGTGCTTCCTGCCATGTTCCCGTTCCTTCCTTAGGCGATTGCCTTGACTTTGACAACCGTCAGATCCTGGCGGTGACCGACGCGGCGGGCATAGCCTTTGCGGCGGCGCTTCTTGAAGTTAATCAGTTTCGGGCCGCGCTTCTGTCCGACGACGGCGAGGGTAACTTGGGCGCCTTCGACGAAGGGGGTTCCGACCTTCAGGGTGGAGCCGTCGTTGAGCGCGACGACCTCGGCAATGGCGACTTCCTGACCGGCCTCGGCGTTCAGGCGTTCGACTTCGATGACCTGACCGCAGGTGACGCGGTACTGTTTGCCGCCGGTCTGTATGACTGCGTAAGATTCCATGGGGCTTCCTCTTCTTTCTCAGAATGCAAGCAAGGCACGGATGATACTCTTTTCAGGGCGGAATGTCAATCAAAAGTTGCCGGCGGGGGGGACTTTTTGCCTCGACATCCTCGATTCGCCTTTCGCGAAGGCTCCCGGAAGGTACCCGAGAACGCCCCCCGAAGGTGCCAACGAGCCGTTCCCGAAGGTAGGCAGGATAGGGGGCAGAAGGTTGATACCCGCCGGAGCAGACGGTACGCTTTTTTGTTTCCAAACCCGCCGCGCCGTGCTACAATGCCCCTATGAGCGAAACGCCCCCCAACCCAATCGTCGCCGCCATCGCAACCCCCCCGGGAGCCGGCGGCATAGCCATCGTTCGCGCGAGCGGATCGGGGGCGCTCGAACTCCTGCCTCGGCTGATTCGCACGCCCCTGCCCGAACCCGGCACCTTCCGCCATGTCCGCGTGCACGACCCCCTCACCGACGAAGTGCTCGACGATGCCATCCTGCTGACCTTCCGCCGCGGCGGCTACACCGGAGAGGACGCCTTCGAACTCCAGACTCACGGCGGTTCTCTCGCGCCCCGCCGCGTGCTCGAAGCCATCCTCCACGCCGGTGCCCAGCCTGCTCCGCCCGGCGAATTCACCCGCCGAGCCTTCCTCAATGGGCGTATGGATCTGACCCAGTGCGCCGCCGTCGCCGACCTCATCGCTTCCCGCTCCTTGCGCGCGGCTCGTGACGCCCGCGCCCGCCTCGATGGGCTTCTTGGACGGCAGATTCAAGCCCTCTACGCCACCCTTGCCGACCTGCTCGCAGACCTCGAACATACGCTCGATTTCACCGAAGAGGAACTCCCCGACAGCCTCCTTCCCGACCTAGCCGCCCGTCTCGAAGGGCTCCTCCCGCCGCTCCAGAACCTGCTCGACCACGCCCGCGAAGGGCACCTTGTGCGCGACGGCGCGCTCTGCGTTCTCTGCGGTCGCCCCAATGCCGGCAAGTCCACCCTTTTCAACGCGCTGTTGGGGCGCAATCGCGCCATTGTCGCCGACCTTCCCGGCACGACCCGCGACCTCATCGAAGAGCATCTCCTGCTCGAGGGCATACCCTTGCGCCTTGTCGATACGGCGGGTCTGCGGGAGGCTCCCGAAGACGCCCCGGGGGCCATCGAAGCGCAGGGAATCCGCCTGGCCCGCGACGCGATTGCCCGCGCCGACCTCGTACTCTACCTTGTCGATGGTTCCCTTCCGCCCGCCCCGGACTTGCCTTCCGAACTCGCCCGTCTGCCCCGCGACCGCACCCTTGTCGTGCGTACCAAGGCCGACCTTCCTGACCGCACTGGAGAGGCCTTGCCGCCCGGGACGCTCTCCCTTTCGCTGGTCGGGGCAGACCCCGATCTCGCCCCGCTCAAGGCCCGCTTGAAGGCTCTTCTTGACCTTCCGCAGAGCCAAACCGACACGCCGCTCGTCGACCTGCGCCAGGCGGAGGAACTGCGCACCGCCCGCGCCGCCATTGGGCAAGCCCGCCCCCTGCTTGAGGCCCCCGACACCCTCCTTTTGGCGGCCATCCACCTGCGGCGCGCCGCCGAAGCGCTCGGGCGCATTCTCGGCATCGACACCGGGCCGGAGATACTTGAGCGCGTCTTCTCCCGCTTCTGCGTCGGCAAGTAGATTCCTGCCAACCTCCCTTTCCCGCCGCTTGCCATCTTCCGTCCCCTTTCGACTTTATCTGCCGGGGTTGGGCCTGTTAATGAATTGACCCCTTTCGCGGGCACTGTTTGCGCCGCTAGGGGCGGTATTGCCGGAGGGGGAGTTTTGTTATAAAGGATAGCCCGCGCTAGGCTGGGATGCGGGGCGAGTTTTCGCCGCGAGGGAGGTCTTGAAATTCCATATTCAAGGGCTGGTTCGTGACGGGAATTGCCTGTTGAGGCGGAAAGATTCTGGTTGCAGGGGCGGCGGCGAGGCTCGGGCGCGTTTCGTTTTCGTTGCGTGCACTATTGCGTTGCGCCCGTGGGCGAAATCGTGTATAATAGGGGCGCAAAACGACTTAAACCTCGGATGGCACGGTCGCTTGCCATTCGTTTCAGGAGATAGCAAGATGCAGTTCAAAGCAAGCAGAAGAGGATTCCTTCAGGGAATGGGCGGATTGGCCGCCGCCAATGTCAGCAGTGGATGTTGTTCGCTCTGCCAGCCGGACAATCGGATTCGCTTGGCCGCGGTCGGCGTGATGGGCAAGGGCTTCACCGACTGGTTGCCGATGCTCAAGTCCGGTCTCGTGAAGATGGTCGCCTTCTGCGACTGCGACTACAACAAGCGCGATGAAGCCCAAAAGGCTTTGATTCGCGCCAAGGTCGACTTCGATATGTACTCCGTGCCGTTCTACACGGATTACCGCAAACTTCTCGATGACGCGAGCCGGCTCGGCATCCAGGCCATGACGGTCTCCACCACCGACCACACCCACGCCCCCATCGCCATCCAGGCTATGAAGCAGGGCATCCATGTCTATGTTCAGAAGCCCCTCGTGCGCACCTTGTGGGAACTCGATTACTTCAAGAAGACCGCCAAGGCCAACAAGGTCGTCACCCAGATGGGCAACCAGGGCAGTTCCCTTCCCGGCTTCCGCCGCGGCGTCGAAGTGCTCCAGTCCGGCATCCTCGGCGAGGTGAAAGAGGTTCATGTTTGGACCAACCGCCCCGTCTGGCCCCAGGGCGCCAAAGCCGCCGCCGGCACCACCGGAAAGGCCGATGGGCTTCCCGATGGTTTCAACTGGAACGCGTGGCTCTCCACCGCCAAGGATCGCCCCTTCAAGGGCAAGTATGCTCCGGGCGCCAAGGGCTACGACCCGTGGAACCTCTGCGCCAATGTCTACCACCCGTTCAGCTGGCGCGGCTTCTTCGATTTCGGCTGCGGCGCGTTCGGCGATATGGCCTGCCATACGATGAACCTGCCCTTCCGCGGCCTTGAACTCGGCCTCTGCACCCGCGCCGAACTCTCCCTCATCGAGGATGTCACCGATGTCGCCTTCCCGATGAAGTCCACCGTCAAGATGACCTACGCCGCCCGCCAGTCCGCCGTTCAGAAGGGCAAGACCCTGCCCGAGGTCACCCTCTACTGGTACGATGGCTGCCAGAAGCCCAGCGCAGACCTTATGCCCGAAGTCGTCGCCGCCCAGGGCTCCGTCCCCAACACGGGTTGCGTCGTCCTCGGCACCAAGGGCATTCTCTGCTCCACCAACGACTACGGCGGCGACAGTTTCATCGCCCTCAAGGGTGAAAAGAAGGTCGTCAACATCAAAGACCACCCCGCCTGCAAGGCCATCGCCCACACCATCCCCTATCGCAGCGACTCCACCGCCGGCCAGGCCGTCAAGTCCGGCGCCGCGGCCGTCTCCGCCGATGGGCAGTACATCGAATTCCTCGATGCCATCAACGGCAACGGCCCCGTCTTCCGCGAGACCGGTTCCCGCTGCTACTCCGATGTCGACTACTCCGTGCCGATTATGGAATCCATCCTCGTGGGCGTCGCCGCCCAGCGCGTCGGCAAGGCCGGAACCGTCCTCAACTGGGACTCCGCCAACCAGAAGTTCGACAACGCCCTCGCCAACTCCTTCATCAAGCCCTATATCCGTCAAGGCTTCGAGTTCTAATGAATAGAAGAGGATTCTTCAAGGCCGCCGCGGCGTTCGCCGCGGTCGGCGCCTTCGTCCCTCGCCGTGCCTTTGGAGGCACTCAGGGTAAATGCGGCAACAACCCCATTTGGCTGATGACCTCCGCCTTTCCCGGCGAGAGTTTCGACGATGTGGTCGCACGCGCCAAGTCCGTCGGCGCGCAGGGGCTTGAACTCTGCGTCTTCCGGCGCGACTCCGACCGCAAAGACCACACCGCCACCCATCTGGACTACGAGACATTCGACCTGGAGGCCGCCAAGAAAGTCGTCGAAAAGTGCAACGCCAATGGGCTTCGCATCTCCGTCGGCTCCTATGACAACCTCATCGGCGGAGACCCCGCCCAGCAGGTCAACAACCAGAATCACATTCTCAAACTCATCCGCATCGCGGCGCTCCTCGGTGGAGACACCAACGATGTCGTCTGCGGCTCGTTCGTCGGATACGACACTGTCCTCGGGCGCACCGACCGCGGTTTTGAGAAGAACCTTGAGAAGTTCCAGAAGGTCTTCACCCCCATCGTCAAGTACGCCGAAAGCCTCGGCGTGACGCTCTGCGTCGAGAACTGCCCGATGGAAGGTTGGCAACCCGCCACCGCGCCTGACGCCTACAACAACTTGCCCGGCTGCCTGGCCGCTCGCAAACTGATGTACGCGCTGGTGCCTTCCCGCTCGTTGCAGGAGACCTACGACCCGTCGCACGACATTTGGCAGCATATCGACCCGACCGATGTGATTGAGGCGATGGACTTTACCCGGTTGCGCCGCGTCCACATCAAGGGCACCCGCAACTTCCCCAAGTCCGTCGATGCCATCCACTGGGGTCGCCTCTATCCCGAGCAGGTCGTCAATGCCGAGTTGGCCGAGAAGGCGGGCGTGCCGATCGCCAAGAACGAGTGGTCTCGTATGAACTACGAGCCTCGCCTGCCCGGTTTCGGCGGGAGCGATTCGTGCGATTGGACGAAGTTCCTCTCGACCTTGATGAAGAAGGGGTTCCAGTATCCCTTCGTCATCGAGAACGAGGCGGTCAACTCCTCCCACACCGGCAACATGGGCGCGACTTTGCAGGGCTTCCGCGCCACGATTCTCAACACCGCTCCTCAGGTCTGGCCGCTGGGCAAGAACGGCTATGCCTTTGACGAGGGGCAGATGAAGGCCGATCCGATGAAGGTGACATTGTCCAAGGACATCCCCGTGATGACTATGGACAAGATCTCCTAGTCTGTAGCCGAAGGGCCGGTTGCCGTCTGCGGGCGGCGCCGGTCCGAGGGCATCCCGCCGCCTGTTTCCCAACCGTTTCCCGATTCGCCTCTCGGCCGCAGACGAGGCGGGGGATTTTGCTGTTCAACCGACCGAGTACTGGAGAGTAGAGATGAAAGGATTGTTTCGTTGCTGTGCCGTCGCCGCCGCGCTAACCGTCGCGTCGGCGTCCTTGGGGCAGATGGCTTCGACTGCGGCTTCGTCCCGTTCGGGCGGGCTGGTTTCGGTCAACAAGGCCCGTGCGCCGAGGGTCAACCGGTTGCGCCCGGTGCCGACGCCGAAACTGGACTTCAGCGGGTTTCGGGCGGTGAATGCGCGTCCGCGGGAGTGGCTGGTGTTCGATGTGCTCTACAGCGTTCCGGGCTCGTGGATCGACGAACTTGAGGTGAACTTTTATGTGATGCTCCGCCATCCGAATCCGGAGACGCGCAAGGTGGAGTTTAGTTTTTTCCGTTCGACGGTGGCGTATCGCGATGTGGTCGGCGAGCGGGCGGGGGCGAACTTCAACCGTTCGGGCGACCATATGGCAGGGATGGTGCTGCATCCGAACGGCTGGATGCGCTACGGCGATCCATCGGATCCCGTCAAGGGGCTGATTGGCTTTGCGGTCGAGTTTTCCGTCAAGGGCAAGGTCATCGACCAGTACAGCGACATCAAGCCGGGGTGCGAGTTGGCGAAGGTCAAGGATTGGTGGAAGAACGATCAGGTGCTCTCTTCGGACGCGGTCAAGACGCTTGATGGCTATCTGATGGAGCGGGGCAAGACGCCTTTTGCGCTGGTCAATCCCGACGACTACGAAATGGTGAAGTGATTATGTTTGGCTCCAACCGCGTACTGACGCTCAATCTCGGTTCCGGAAAGGTTGTTCTGGCCGAGTTCCAGGTCAAGCCGGGTGCGCCGCCCGTGCTGTTGGACTATGGTACGGCGCCGATGCCGAAGGAGGCTGAGGAGCCGTTGCTCTTCGGCGAGGCGGTCGGTGAGACAATCAAGTCGCTGTTGGAGGCCAAGGGGATGCGTCCGGCGCCGGTGATGGTCTCGATAGCCGGCATGAGCGTTTTCCCGCGTTTTGTCACGCTACCGGCGGTCAGCGACGCGGAACTTCCTGAGATGATGCGGGCGGAGGCGGAGCAGAATGTCCCGTTCCCGATTAACGAAGTGGTGTGGGACTATTCGGCCTTTTCGTCCGACGACCTTGGCGGGCGTCAGGCGATGATTGTCGCGGCGAAGGAGGAGACAATCCGCAATGTGGTTGAGGCGGTCAAGCAGGCGGGGCTGGAGCCGTCGGTCATCGACATCGCCCCTCTGGCGCTTTACCGCACCTTGCGCTTTGGCAATTCCGAGGAGGAGGGCTGTTCGCTGATTGTGGACATCGGGGCGCGTTCGACCAACCTGATTTTCTCGGAGGAGGGAAAGGTCTTCCTCCGTTCGATACCCGTCGCCGGCCAGGCCATCACTCAGGAACTTGCGAAGACTTTCAACATTCCGTTCGACGAGGCCGAAGAACTCAAGTGCAATCATGCGTTCGTCTCGCAGGGAGGGGTGTACACGGTAGAGGATCAGACCTTGGAACAAATCTCCAAAGTCGTTCGTACCGTTATGACCCGTTTGCACGCGGAAATCAACCGCTCCATCAACTTCTACCGCAGCCAGCAGTCGGGCAGTCCCCCCGTGCGGATTTTCCTGACCGGCGGCTCGGCGGTGATGCCGCACATGGACGCTTTCTTCCAAGAGAAATGCGGCGTCGAGGTCACCTATCTCAACCCCTTCGCCAATGTCGGCACCGGCAACGCCCTGCCCATCGAGGAGCTTGAAAAAGACGCCTTCTTCCTCGGCGAAGTGGTCGGCCTTGCCATCCGCAAAGCCCACAGTAGCCCTGTCGAAGTCAACCTCCTTCCCGAAGACGAACTTCGCGCCCGCACCCTCCAGTCGCGCATCCCCGTCTTCCTCGCGGCCGGCATCGGACTCTGCCTGAGCCTGGGCGTCTGGACGCTTTATATGGAGAAGCGCGCCAGCCAGTATGAAGGCAAGGCCGCCGCCGTCGAACGGCAACTCTCCGCCCTCGACGCCCAGAACGCCCGCTTGCGCAAGATTGATCAGACCCGCCAGGCCCAGTACCGCAAAGCCACTTTCGTCGCCAACATCCTCCAGGCCCGGGGCGAAGCCGTCGAACATGTCGCCGCTCTGCGCGACTGCCTCTTCCGCGGACTTTGGATTTCCGAACTCTCAGCCCTGAAAGACGCCTCGACCGATACCGTCGTCGGTGTCAAACTCATCGGCCACGCTTGGCTCGACCGGATGGCCGAACTGGAGGCGTCCCAAGACACCGGAGCCGAGGGCAATAGCCGCCTGACCCCTGTCGAACAACTTTGCGACCGCTTGCGCCGCCACCCCGCCTTCGGTAAGGAAAAAGACGATGTGCGAATCGTCACGGAAGGCGAGACCGGAGCCATCCGCAACTTCACCATCGAGGCCCGCTACGCCAATGCCCCGAAGCCCCAGCTGCCTAAACCCGCAGCCAACAGGCGCCGTTGAGGAAGCCACTATGGAAAAGAAGAATCTCACCGCAATTGTAGGCGGATGCGTGGTCGGAGCCATCGCCTTGGGCGTGCTCTGGATGCTCGCGAGTGCCATCGGCCGAACCTCCGACGCGGGGGCGCGGCTGGCCGACGCCGAGTCCCGCCTCAACACGCTTTACCGCTCGAAGATGTTCCCCAGCCAGACCAACCAGTTGGTCGCCGCTCAGGATGTCCGGCGCATACAGGATTGGCTCGCCTCCGTCACCAACCGCCTCCATCAGGGGGATGTTCAGGTGCAGGCTTGGCTCACGCCATCCTCCCTCAAGCAGGCAATGATCGACTTGACCAAAGACCAGAAAATCCACCCGATTCTCGGCGAGAAGGCATCCATCGGCTTTGACGCCTATCTGGGCGCGGATGCGGCAATGCCGAAGGAGGCCGATGTCAAGGGGCTGGGGCGGCAGTTGGAATATGTCCGCCACTTGCTGACGCTCTGTGCGGAGGCGGGCGTGTCCAGTGTGGAGAAGGTCGAGCGCCCGAAGTTCGAGACCAAAGGCGAGGTCAAGCAGACCGCGCCCTCGTCTCGCCGCAGGGGGCGCCGCGTGCAGGAGCCGGAGAAGAAGGTTTCAAGCGGCATCGACAAGGTGGGCGACGGGCTGGCGGAGCGGCAGCGCTTCAAACTCTCGTTCCGGGCCTCGACGCCGGCGCTGATGGAGTTCTTCAATCGGCTGACGGCCTCGCCGATGATGGCGGTGGTTTCGGACTTCAAGGTGAGCCGGCCCTCGTGCATCCTCAAGGACTTTTTGGCGGAATCGGAGTCGAAGAATCCGTCGGCTCCGGCGGTGGACTTTTCGACTTTGGCGCCGGAGGATCGGTTGGTGAGCGATCCGGCGCGGGTTCAGCCGCTGAGGGTCGATTTGACGATTGACATCTATACTTTCGAAGGAGTGTGACCGTGGCGACGGGGAAGAGTGGTTTCGGGCGGCTGCTGGCGCAGCAGTATGACAAGGTGTTGCTTTTGGTGGCGGGGCTGGTGCTGTTGGTTTCGCTCTGTTATCTGGCGCATTTGGTATCGTCGGACGGGTTGACGCGGCAGCGCTACGAGTCTTCTTTGCGGGCTGAACCTCGCACCTCGGTGATTGCGCCGCAGGATTTGGGGGCTTTGGAGAAGGGGAGCCAGGCGTTGGCTCGGCCGCCTAGGTTTTTGGTGCCGAAGGCGGATGAGGCGGGGATTTTCACGGCGGAGAAGCGGATGGCTTGTGCGTTTTGCCGCAAGCCGATTCCTTTCGGGGCGAAGGCGTGCGCTTTTTGCGGGAAGGAGCAGCCTCGGCCGGCGGCTGCGGATCCGAATCGCAGTACGGTGGGGGATGGAATCCCGGACTCCTGGAAGCGGAAGTATGGGTTGGATGTGACGGACAAGGAACTGGCCGCAAAGGATGTGGACAGTGACGGGTTTACGGTCTTTGAGGAGTTCGAGGCGGGGTCGAATCCGGTTGACGGGAAGTCGTATCCTGATGTGGTGGTGCGGATGCGGGTGAAGTCCTTCAAGGGGCGCGCCTTGCCGTTTGTCTTCCGCAGTTACAGTACGCTGCCGGACGGGAAGAAGAGTTTGGCAATCTTTGTGCCGGCGGAGTCTCGCACCTACTATCTCAAGGAGGGGGAGCCGGTTGCGAAGACTGGTTTCAAGGTCGTCCGTTTCATCGAGAAGAAGGAGAAGCGCAAGGATCCCAAACTCGGCAATATGGAGCGGGTGGTCGATTTGTCGTCGATCGAGGTGTTGCGCGCGCGGGACGGCAAGTCGGCGGAATTGGTGCTGGAGAGGCCGTCGGGGATTATCGACCAGGAGGCGGTGCTGACGCTTGAGATGGATCAGTTCGAGACAACGGTCGAGACGGGGTCGGTGTTCACCTTGCGCGAGAAGAAGTACTCGGTCGAGAAGGTCGATGCTGTCGCCAAGACCGTCACCATCAAAGAGTCTGGCGGCAAGACTTATGTGATTCCCTCCCTGTGATTTCTGTCTACCTTGCATTCCCGTCTCTAGGCATCTGCGGCATCGGAAGGTTGGTACCTTGCCGTTGTGGAGGTTGGTTGGTGCAGAAGCGTGTTGCTGGTTGACATTGACCTTGGAATAGTGTAGAATCCTCGCTCGTGAAGTTATGTATCAGAGTCCGGCCCGTCCGCAGCCCCCTTGCGGATTCCCACGCCCGAAGCGTCTTAGCTGATTGATATTCTATTTTTGCAGAATCGGAGAAGCATCCATGTATTTCTTGAAACGATCCGTCACGCTCAAGATCGCCCTCGTGTTCGCGCTCGTGGCCTGCGTCTACGCGCAGGATGAAGAACTCGACGCGCTCTTGTCCGACCTCGTCTCCGAGAATCCCCCCGCCGAGACCAAGGCCCCCGCACAACCCGAAAGCAAGACGGACGAAGCCCCTGCCGCCGTTGAGAAGAAGGCCGATCCCCAGGTCGCGCCCGTTCCTGCCGCCGAGGAAAAGAAGCCCGCCGCAACCGTCGACACCACGATTGCCACGACTGACGAGAAACCTGCCGAGAAGAAGGCCGAGCCTGCACCCGAGCCCGCCGTTGCGGAGACCAAAGAAGAGCCCAAGGTTGAAGCCCCCGCCGTTGCCGAAAAGAAGGAAGAGTCCACCGCTAGCGAACTCGATTCTCTTCTTGACGAGAAACCCGCAGAGAAGAAAGCCGAGCCTGCTCCCGTGCCCGCCGTTGTGGAAACTAAAGAAGAGCCTAAGATTGAAGCCCCTGCCGTTGCCGAAAAGAAGAAAGAGGAGGTCACTGCCGACGGCATCCTGATTGATTCTCTTCTAGACGAGAAACCCGCTGAGAAGAAGGCCGAGCCTGCTCCTGCCCCCGCCGTTGCGGAGACTAAAGCAGAACCTAAGGTCGAAGCCCCTGCCGTTGAAAAGGAAGAGGTTGCTCCCAAGCCCGACTTGACTGTAAATGACAAGGACAGGCCTGTGGCTGAGGAAAAGGGAAAAGACGATAACGAGAAGAAGGCCGAGCCCGCCGAGGATGAGAAAAAGGAGGTCGCCGCCAAGGACGGTGAAGAGGCCCCTGCTGCCCAGGAATCGGTTGCCGAAACGCCTGCCAAACCTGAAAACCTGAGCGAAGAAGAGGTCGCCATCAACGATATTGCCGAGATGGAAAGGGTTCGAAGAGAAGGTCTCAAACAGCACGCCAATATCACCCTTGCCGATGCCGAGGCGAAACTCAAAGAGGGCGACTACGATAGTGTAATTGAAATACTGACTCGAATCGCCAACGACAAACAGTTGGTCAGCCGCATCTCCGGCGGAGAAGCCAGGGTTAATAACCTACTCGCCGAGGCCTACTACCGCAAGAGTCGTATGCTCTACCAGAAGGGCAAGTACAAAGAGGCCCAGTCCGCCGCCAATGCCGCCCTTTCCCTCAAGCACCCCGCCGCCGAACAACAACTTAAACGCTGCGAGACCGCTCTCAACGAGCCTCAGGTTGCCGACAATAAGTCCACAACCCCCCCGCGCATTGCCCAAGAGGAATACAAGAGCGATCGAGAACTCATTCGCCAGCGTCTCAACCGTGGTGAGCAGTACCTGATGAGCGGCGAACTCGACAAGGCTATGGAGGAAGCCGAACTCGTCCTGAGCGAAAACCCCTACAACTCCGATGCTATGAGGCTTCGCCGCCGTGTCTCCGAACGCCGCCGCTACCTCGCTGACACGCACGAGCGCGCCGCCACGCGGAAGAATATGATCGCTACCGTCGCCGAGACTTGGTCGCCCCGCCGGACATATGCCATTGACAGTGAAGCCGTGCGTTCCAAGCGTGGCATCGGTTCCCAGGTTACCGCCGTCGACGCGGAAAATGCCGTCTCTGCGGAGAAGTTGATTGAGAAGAAACTCAATGACATTAAACTCCCTGAGGTCAGTTTCCGTCCGCCCGCGACCGTAATCGATGCCATCGACTTTTTCAATCAGCAGAGCCGCGAATACGATGACCCCGAACTTGAGATTAGCAAGCGTGGTGTCAACTTCGTCCTCAAACTCAACTCCGCTGCGCAGGCGCCTGCCGCCGAGCCTGCGGAGGCCGATCCTTTTGCCGCCGCCAATACTGCCACGGCTTCCGCTTCTACCAGCGGCGCGCCTGTGATTCCGAATATCAGCGCGCGGTTCATCTCCCTTGGCGATGCGCTCAAACTGGTCTGCGATGTGACGGGTATGAAGTATATCGTCAAGAAGAATATTGTGATGGTGATGCCGTTGAACGAGCCCGAGACGGACTTCGAGACGCGTACTTACAATGTGGTTTCGTCTATGATTGAGAAGATGAAGCCGACGGAAAACTCTGTCTCCGGCAGTAGCAATGGGGGAAATGCGTTTGGCGGTGGCGGTGAGGCTGCGCAGACGGACAACGAGACGGAGAAGTGGAAGAAGTTTTTCGGAGATATGGGTGTGCTTTGGCCGGCGCGTTCGAGCATTGCCTATATTGAGAGTGTGAGCAAGTTGCGGGTGACGAACACGCCCGAGAATCTGGCTGTTTTCGAGCAGGTTTTGCAGGATTTGAATGTGACTCCGCGGCAGATTGAGATTGAGGCTCGTTTCGTCGAGGTGTCCCAGAAGGATTTGAATTCGATGGGCTTTGAGTGGGCGCTCAACAGTGACATCAACATCAAGGGGGATTATCTCTCTGCGGAAGGCGGCGCTGCGGGCGGGAATGGCGGATTGGGGAATATTACGCCCAATGGTGGTGCGCTTCAGGGGTCGAGCCGTCGTGCGATGCAGTTGAAGGCGGGTTCGTTCGCCAATGGGATGCGGTTTTTGAGCACGAAGGATGCGTCTGGCGAGTATGTGAATGCGGATTTGGCGGCCGAGGATAGTTTTGCGTCGTTCAATATGCGCTTCGGGGATGTTGATTTGTCGATGATTCTGCATATGCTCAGTCAGCGTTCGGACACGGATTTGCTTTCGGCTCCGAAGGTGGTGACGCGTGACAGTGTGGAGGCGGAGATGAAGGTTGTGGAGGAGTTCATCTATCCAGAGGGGTATGATGTGACGATTTCGCAGCAGGGGTCTTCGAGCGGGAACAGCAGTTATAGCAGTTCGTCGACGGGTGAGCCGCTGGCGATTGTGCAGCCGACGGGCTTTATCACGCGTGATGTGGGTGTGATTCTGAAGGTGACGCCGCAGGTGACTCCGGATGGGCAGATGATCAATCTGACGCTGGCTCCGGAGGTTTGCGAGTTCAAGCAGTGGTTGGAGTATGGCACTCGGTATCCGCGTTCGGTGGCGAGCGGGGAGATTAGTCCAATCACGGGTGAGCAGGTCTATAAGACGGAGTGGATCGAGGTTCCGATGAATCAGCCGCTTTTCCACACGCGCAAGGCTTCGGCGCAACTTTCAATCTACAATGGTGCGACGGTTGTGCTGGGGGGAATGATTACGGAGAAGCGTCAGACGATTGATGACAAGATTCCTTATCTTGGGGATTTGCCTTGGATTGGGTTCTTGTTCCGGAGCAAGGCTGAGGTGAGCGACAAGCGGAATTTGCTGATTTTCGTGACGGCTCGTTTGGTGGATCCGGCGGGGCGGGCGATTATCTCGGGTGGTGATTCGATGTCGGGGGCGACTTCGGGTGGGAGTGTGACGCCGCCGCCGGCTCCGGTTCAGCAGAAGCAGTAGGCTAGATTGGGTTTTGCGGGGCCGGCTTGGGGTGGGCTGGCTGGTCTCGCGGGTGGCTATGGCTCAGGTGGGGGGCTAG
>JAXFQS010000129.1:0-11444 GCA_034178815.1 Kiritimatiellia bacterium
CTACGGATGGCTAGGAGTCGCCCAGTACAACTTCATGCTCGTAAAGAACCTCTTTGGCTCCCGCGGCGACCTCGGAGGGCTCATCCGGGTCGAATTCCTAGTCCCCGGCGAATACACCGGGCTGGAAGGAGAAAAGCCGGCCTATTTCCTCCGGTTACAACTCGACTTCGTCTACTGACCCGCCATGTCCAAACAACTCCTCAAGTGGATTCGCATCCTTCTGCTCTTCGCCACCCCGCTTGCCATCGTCTGGGCGACCTGGTGGTACGACATCCTCGACATGCAGTGGATTGGGGGGCGGCTCTCGCTCCCGATGCAAGGGCTTTTCAAGGTACTGCTGCTGGCGGATCTGGGCTATCTGAGTTTCCTTCTGGTGCGCGACTGGTGCTTCTACAGGGAGACGCCTCCGGTGTCGGATGGTGCGCTTCCGCGAATCGCGGTCGTTATGCCCGCCTACAACGAAGGAGAGGGTGTTGTGCGGACGCTGGATTCGCTTCTGGCGTCGAACTACCCGCCCGAGAAGATGGAAATTATCGCGGTAGACGACGGCTCGGCGGATAACACCTGGGGGTGCATCGAACGGGTGGCAGCGGGCTCGAACGGGCGCATCAAGGCGATCCGGCGGGCGTGCAACGGGGGGAAGAAGCAGGCGCTTGCGGACGGGATTCGGGCAAGCAAGGGGGAGATTGTGGTGACGGTCGACTCGGACACCTTTTTCCGCCCGAGAACGCTGCGGCGACTGGTGTCTCCATTTGTGGGGAACGAGGCTATCGGGTCGGTGGCGGGGAACATTCATGTGGTGCACGAGCAGCAGAAACTGATCCCCTGTATGCTGGCTGCGATTTTCACCTGCAATTTCGATGTATTGAGGGCGGGGCAGTCTTCCTGCCGGGCGGTAATCTGCACGCCGGGGGCTCTGAGCGCCTACCGCCGGGAACTGATTGAGCCGCGTTTGGATGAGTGGCTGGGGCAGAAGTTTCTGGGGTCGCCGTCGACTATCGGGGAGGATCGGGCGCTGGCGGCATTGGTGCTGAGGCAGGACAAGGGGGTGGTGTTTCAGAGGAGTGCGGTGGGGTACACGAATGTGCCGGAGAGTTACCAGGGGCTGTGCCGGATGCTGTTGAGGTGGTTGCGTTCGGACATCCGGGAGAATCTGATGTTGACGGACTATCTGTTTTCGAGGGGGGGGCTGCTGGACGGGCGGATGTTCTGCCTGAGGGTGACTTGGCTGTTGTCGGTTCTAGGGATGGGACTCTCGAGCGTGTCGCTGTTGCTGCTGGGGTATTGTCTGGTGACTTCGCACGGTCTTTTTCTGATTGTCCTGTTCGGGGCGGCGTTGCTCCGTGGGTCGATCCAGGCGTTCATCAACCTGGCGTACCGGAACGAACGGACGGCGATTTATTCGTATGTCTTCAGCGTGTTTGCGTTGCTGTCGCTCTTCTGGCTGCCGACCTATGCGCTCTTCACGCTGCACAATTCGAAGTGGCTCACGCGGCAGAAGCCGAATGCGGCGGGCAAGGAGTAGGATGGAGGGAATCGGGATGGAGTTTTCGGTGTTGCCGTCTTTGCTGGCGGCGGATTTGTCGGAACTCGGGCGCGAGGTGCGCCGGACGAAGGCATCGGGGGCGGACGCGTTGCACCTGGATGTGATGGACGGGCATTTCGTGCCGAATCTGAGCTACGGGCCGGACTTCGCGCAGATGGCGCACCGCGTCGAGCCGTCGCTGCCGATGAATGTGCACCTGATGCTGGAGCATCCGGCAGAGTATGCCGAGCGCTTTATCGCCCGCGGGGCGTCCTCGGTTCAGATTCACATAGAGATTCCGCACGACCCGGCGCCCATCCTCGCGCGCATTCGCGATCTGGGGGCAGAGGCGGGGCTTGTGGCGAATCCCGAGACCCCCGTCGAGCGGCTTTACCCCTACCTTGAGATGGTCGACCAGTTCCTGCTGATGAGCGTCCATCCCGGCTACGGAGGGCAGAGTTTCATTCCCGAAGTGCTCCCCAAGATTGCCGCGCTCAGGGCCTACGCAGAGGCCCGCGGACGCGCCAATCTGCCCATTATGGTCGATGGCGGCATCACGGACCAGACGGCCGAACGCTGCGCCGCCCACGGCGCCAACCAGTTCGTCGCCGGCTCCGCCCTCTACCGCCGCGAAGACCTCGCGCAAGCCGTCGCCTCGATGCGCGAGGCCGCCCGCCGCGGCTGGGCCTCGACCCATTCGGTCTCCTGATTGGCCCATTCCCAGCCGATAGGCACCTTGCCCCCCCAGACCTGTCCGACAGCACCCTCCGAAGGTGTCAATCTCCGGCCAGCCTAGGTGCCAACCCGCCGCCCCCGAAGGTGCCTACCTCCGGCCGGGATGCCGCCCACCCCGCGCCCGCGTCCGCTTTGGCGCGCGACACGCGGCGAATTGCTTGCCAATCGCCCTGAAATATAGTATACTGCCTGCTTATCCATACCCGAAGCCCACCTTCGGAGCGAGCATCGAACAGGGTTCATTCATGGCAGACGACACGAGAAAAATCGAGAGACAAGTCAAGAATCTCTACGACAAAGGCTACACCGCCTACGAACGCGGTAACCTCGACTACGCCATCCGCCTCCTCCGCGACGCGCTCAGACTCAACCCCGACTTCTACGAAGCCCGCAAACTCCTCCGCATCGCCCAAATCAAACGCTTTCTCACCGCCAAGAAAAGCCCCCTCGCCGTCCAACTCGCCGACCTGCTCGCCTCCCCCAAACTCCTGAAGGCCAAAGCCCTCCTCGCCCGCAAAAAATACGCCGAAGCCATGGCCCTCGCCGATGATCTGCTCGGCCAGAACCCCTTCAACACCCAGTTCTGCGACCTCTTCCTCGCCGCCGCCGAAGGCGCCGGCGACAGCGACGCCGCCCTCATCACCCTCGAAGCCCTCTCCGAAGCCCAGAGCGGCAACCTCCAACTCCTCCTCCGCCTCGGCAAAGCCTACATGGCCGCTGGTATCTTCGGACAGGCCGCCGACTGCTTCGCCAAAGCCAACGCCCTCAAGCCCGGCAACCTCACCATCCAAAGACTCCAGAAAGACGCCGACGCCAAAAACACCATGTCCGCCGGCGGCTGGGAAGCCAACGCTGGCAAAGTCGGCGGCTATGTCCAACTCATCCGCAACAAAGAACTCGCCGCCAAACTCGACCAGAAGAACAAGGCAGTTGCCACACTCTCTGACCTCGACGCAGCAATCGCCGACGGCCTGGCCAAGATTGCCCGCGAGCCCAAAAACATCAACTTCTACCGCGCCCTCGCACGCGCCTACTCCCAGGCAAAACGCTTCACAGAGGCAGCCGAGACACTCCGCAAAGCCCAGGAGGTCAACCCCGGAGACCCCGAACTCGAACGCAGCCTCGTCGCTGCCGAAACCGCCGGATTCGACCAGCAGATTCAAGCCGCCAAGGAGGCCGGAGACACCCAGAAGGCCGACGATCTCGAACTCCAGAAAGAACAGTTCGTCTACGACAACCTCGTCTCCCGCGTCGAACGCTACCCCAACGACCTGAACCTCAAATTCGAACTCGGAACCATCCTCTTCCGCCACGAGGAGTGGGACGAAGCCATCAGCCAGTTCCAACTCGCCCAGAAGAGCCCTAAACTCCGTCTCGAAGCGCTCTACCACCTCGCCGTCTGCTTCATGCACAAAGGCCAGCGCGACATGGCCGTCATGCAACTGGAGACCGCAAACGAACAACTTCCCATCATGGATGACCTCAAAAAACGCGTCGTCTACACCCTCGGCCAAATCGCCGAAGCCAACGGAGACCCCGAAAAGGCATTCGCCTACTACAAGCAGGTCTACGCCGAAGACATCGGCTTCCTCGACATCGGCCAGCGTATGGAAAAACTCTACCAAAACCGCAAGTGACCCCAACACCTCAGCTTCCATCCAAGGAAACACCATGAAAGTAGAACTCAAGAAAGACGGCGACTGCCGCGTCAAACTCGCCATCACCGCAGAACCCGCCGAAACCCGCAAAACCTACGAAGCATGCGTCGGCGCCTTCATCCGCCAAGCCACCATCAAGGGCTTCCGCCCCGGCAAGGCACCTCGCGCCATCATCGAACAACGCTTCGGCTCCGACATCAACCGCGAAACACGCCAGAGACTCGTCGGCGAACTCGCCTCGAAGGCCGCCAAAGAACAGAACCTCGATGTTGCCTCCTTTGTCACCGTCGAGAACGACCTCTTCTCGCCAGAGACCGGCATCTCCTTCACCCTCACCGTCGATCTCCGCCCCGAATTCAAACTCCCCAAATACGACGCCCTCAAGGTCAAGGCCAACCCCGTCGAAGTCACCGAAGACCAAGTCGACGAGAGGCTTCTGACCTTCCGTAAGCACCTCGGCGGCTTTGAGGACGCCGCCCCCGACTACGCCCTCGGCGAAGACGATATGGTCAGCCTCGACTTCCAGGCCAAGGCCAAGGGCCTCGACCCCGAAACACTCCCGCCAGAGGCCAAACGCCTCGTCGAAGGCAAAGACTTCTGGATGAACCTCGCCTATGGTGAGCCAGTCCCAGGCTTCGCCAAGGAACTCCTCGCCAAGAAGGCTGGAGAGACGGCAGAGTTCACAATTGCCGTCCCAAAAGACTTCCCCGTCGAAGCCCTCGCCGGAAAGAAACTCTCCTACCAGGCCACCATCAAGGCTATCCGCGCCAAGAAACTCGCCGATGAAGCCACACTCGTCCAGCGTATGGGTGCCACCAGCCTCGACGAAGCCAAGAAACACCTCACCGAGGCGATGAAGCAAGAGGCCCAGCGCCAGGAAGACAACCGCGTCCGCCAGGAAATCTGCGACGCCCTGCTTAAGAAAGCCGACTTCCCCCTGCCCCAGTCCCAAGTCGACCAGTCCGTCGACCAGGAACTTGAGACCGTCTTGAACAACTACCGCGAACTCCCCCGCGAGGAACTCGAAAAGCATCGCGAGGAAATCCTCAAGAATGTCCGCGAGAATGTCGTCAAGAGCCTTCGCCTGCACTACATTCTCCTGGGCGTCGCCAACGCCGAGAAACTGGAGGTCAGCGAAGACGAGGTCAAGAATCAGGTCATCGCCATCGCCCAGCGCGCCGAGATGAAGCCCGCTGACCTCTACATCAAGCTCCTGCGCAACGGCCGCCTCGAAAGTCTCAAAGAAGACCTCAAGGCCCAAAAGGCAATGGAAAAGTTGATGGCCGCAACCCGCCCCGCAGAGTCCGACAAGTAATGCCTCAACTGCCCCGGAACCGCCCCTTGCGACGCTCCGGGGCAGAATCCCGAAAGGCCCCGACATGACCCCAAAAGCCAACTACCTCATCCCCTATGTGGTCGAGCAGACCGGACGCGGCGAGCGCTCCTACGACATCTACTCGCGGCTGTTGCAGGACCGGATCCTCTTCCTCGGGACGGAGATAGACGATGCCGTCGCCAACGCCGTGGTCGCCCAGTTGCTCTTTCTCCAGAGCCAGGACGCCTCCAAGGACATCTCGATGTACATCAACTCCCCCGGTGGCGTCGTGACCGCGGGGCTGGCTATCTACGACACGATGCAATCGCTCTCCTGCGATGTTGCCACCTACTGCGTCGGCCAAGCCGCCAGCATGGGCGCGGTGCTGCTGACCGCAGGCGCGAAGGGCAAGCGCTACGCCCTCCCCAACGCGCGCATTATGATTCACCAGCCTCTCGGCGGGGCAAGCGGCCAGGCCACGGACATTGCCATCCACGCCAAGGAGATTCTCCGCATCCGCGAGAACCTCAACGGCATTCTCGCCCGCCACAGCGGCAGGAGCCTAGAGGAGATTGCCCGCGACACGGAGCGCGACAACTTCATGTCGGCGGAGGAGGCTCTCGCCTATGGTTTGATTGACCATGTTGTCGCCAAACCCGCCAAGGCTTGACCACCATGCCGAGAAAGAAGAATACACCTCCCGAACCAACCTGTTCCTTCTGCGGTCGTCCGGCCAAGCAAACCCCGGGATTCATCCCAAACGGCGCGGGCGATGGCGGGGGAATCTGCTTTGACTGTATCGGCATCGCACAAGAACTGATTAGCCGCGGGGAGAAGCAGCCGGTTGAGAAGAGCCGCTTCCCGAAACTTGACTTCGAGACGCTCCCGAAGCCCATCGAGTTTAAGCGCCTCCTAGACCGCTATGTCATCGGGCAGGACGAGGTGAAGAAGACCATCAGCGTGGCGGTCTACAATCACTACAAACGCCTGCTCCAGCCCGCGGACAAGCGTTCGGGGGTGGAGATTGAGAAGAGCAATGTGCTGATGATTGGGCCTACGGGTTGCGGAAAGACGCTCATTGCCCGCTCGATTGCGCGTGCCTTGCAGGTGCCGTTTGCCATTGCGGACGCGACTACGCTGACTGAGGCGGGCTATGTGGGCGAGGATGTCGAGAACATTCTGCTCTACCTGCTCCAGGCGGCGGATATGGATCCCGAGGCGGCGGCGCGCGGCATCGTCTATATCGACGAGATCGACAAGATTGCGCGAAAGACGGAGAATGTCTCCATCACCCGCGATGTCTCTGGCGAAGGCGTCCAGCAGGCGCTGCTGAAGATTTTGGAGGGGACGGTCGCACGGATTCCTCCGAAGGGCGGGCGCAAGCATCCGCAGCAGGATTACATCGCGTTGGACACTTCGAACATTCTTTTCATCTGCGGCGGGGCGTTCGTCGGCCTCGACCAGATTGTGGAGCAGCGGGCGGGCAAATCCGTCATAGGCTATGGCCGCCGCTCGAAGGAGGGCGAACTTCCCGGGGTGGAGCCGGAGGATTTGGTCAAGTTCGGTCTGATTCCGGAGTTCGTCGGACGCCTGCCGGTGACATGCAAGATGAAGGAACTCTCCAAGGATGAGTTGCTGCGCATCCTGACCGAGCCGGTGAACTGTCTCACGAAGCAATACGAGAAGCTCTTTGAGATGGAGGGGGTCGAACTCTCCTTTGCCGGCGAGGCGCTCGACGAGCTCGCGACGCAGGCGCTCAAGCGCAAGACTGGGGCGCGGGGATTGCGTGCGCTGATGGAGAAGGTGATGCTCGATTTGATGTATGACCCGCCCAAGAGCGGGGAGAAACTTCTGGTTGACCGGGCTCTGGTCAAGAGTCGTCTGGAAAGTTGATCGATGGGCATTTCGCTCCAACGGCTGAAGGAACGCGCGGACTGCCTCAGGCGGATTCGCGCGTTCTTCGATTCGCGCGGCTTCGTGGAGGTTTCGACGCCGCTTCGGATTCCGGCACCGGCGATGGAACTGCACATTCTCGCGCCGCCGTCGGGAACGGATCATTGGCTTCGGACTTCGCCGGAACTGCACATGAAGCGGCTGCTCGCGGCGGGCGCCGAACGCATCTACCAGTTGGGTCCCTGCTTCCGGGAGGGCGAGCGCGGGCGGCGGCACCGTCCGGAGTTCACGATGCTCGAATGGTACCGGGCGAACGATGGACTGGAGACGATTTTGCGGGATGCGGAGGAGTTGGTGCGCGGTCTGCTTGGGGTTGAAGCGCCAGCGCTCCGGCTTTCCATTGAGGAGGCCTATCGGCGCCATGCGGGGTGGAATCCTCTGGAGCAATGGGACGCGGATCGTTTCGACTTGGACATGGTCGGGAAGGTCGAGCCGGCGTTGCCGAAGGATAGGCTGGTCTTTCTGACGCGCTATCCAGCCCAGGCGGCGGCGCTCGCGCGGCTTTGCCCAGACGACCCGCGTTGCGCGGAACGGGCGGAACTCTATTTCGGCGGGTTGGAACTGGCCAACGCCTATGGTGAATTGACGGACGCGAATCTCCAACGCGAGCGATTTCTGAAGAGTGCCCAGGAACGCGCGCGGTGGGGGCAGCCGCGCTATCCGATTGACGAGGCATTTCTGCGGGACTTGCCTTCGATGCCGCCTTCGGGCGGGATTGCCCTTGGGGTCGACCGCCTGGCGATGCTCTATTGCGGGGCATCGGACATCGGCGAAGTGCTGCCCTTCAGCGAGGAGTCCTGATGGCGGTGCTGCTGCCCATCGAACGCCGCGCGGGGAAGGCGCGGTTCCTGCTCGCGCTCATCTACGCCATCCTGGCGCTGGGCGGGTTGACGATGGTTTGGCCCTTTCTCATTATGGTTGCGGGTTCCTTCTGCGGGCCGTACGACTACTACCGCTACCGGCCCATTGTGAACTGCCTCTTCAGCGAGGAAGACCGTTTTATGCGCGTGCTCTGCGCCCAGCAGAACACCTTCCCGCGCGACATCTACCCCGATGCGCCCGCCGCCTGGGGCAGTTGGATTCCCGTCTCGCGCGATCCCCAGGGCGTGCACGCGTTCGTCCGGCCCTGGCTCGACGGTTTGCGCGACCCCGCGACCCGCGCACGCTGGCGGACGATGGCGGAAGACTTCGCCCGCTTCAATCTCGCCTACGATCCGGAGAACTCCATTTGCACCCCCGACGAGCGGCAGATAGGCACCTTCTTGAGGGAGCGCTACCAAGGAGACATCGAGCGTCTAAACAAGGAATGGAGCATACCCTATGCAACCTTCTTCGATGTCCGTATGGTAGCCCAGCAGCGCGCCCCTTTGCACCACCTCAACTGGGACTGGCGGCGCGACGCGAAAGACGCCGCCTACCAAGACCTCAAGGTAGCCTACCGCAACCTCGAATTCCACTACGGCAAGGGCCTCTCCAAAGAAGAGATTGTCCGCACCATGCCCCTCTGCCGAACCCGCCCCTACCAGTTGCGCCCCCTCTGGGCCAAATGGCTCCGCGCCCACGGCGTCACCAACGCCCACCTCGAAGCCCGCTTCCCCTGCCCCGAATCCCCCCACTGGAACACCTTCGTCGCCCACGCCTGGCCCAAGCGGCTCAAGGGCCGTTCGGCAGAGACCGACTGGATTGCTTACCTCCAGAACCGCTACCGAACGCCCGAGAACCTCGCCCGGGCTTGGAACGCCCCCGTCCGCCCCTTCGAGGAGATTCCCCTCCCCTTGGCCGAAGCCCAGGCCATCGTCTTCGACAACTGCCAATGGCGCGTGCTGTGGCTCGACATCACCGCCAACTACCGCGCCGTCTGCGACTACCTCTTCATCCGCGGACGCGCTTTCCTCAACACCATCCTCCTCGTCATCCTCACGCTCGTCGCCACCCTCACCGTCAACCCTATGGCCGCCTACGCGCTTTCCCGCTTCCGCCTGAGACAGACTGAATCCATCCTCCTCTTTCTCTTGGCAACCATGGCCTTCCCCACAGCCGTCACCGCCATCCCCGGCTTCCTGCTGATCCGATCCCTAGGCCTGCTCAACACCCTTCCCGCCCTCGTCCTGCCCACCGTCGCAAACGGGCTGAGCATCTTCATCCTCAAAGGATTCTTTGACGCCCTGCCCAAGGAACTCTACGAAGCGGCGGAAATCGACGGCGCCAAAGAATGGCAGATTTTCCTGCTGGTGACGCTCCCCATGACCACCCCCATCTTGGCCGTCAACGCCCTCAACGCTTTCCTCCAGGCCTACAACAGTTGGGAATGGGCACTGCTGGTCTGCCAGAACGAAAGCCACTGGACTCTGGCCGTCTGGATGTACCAGATGAGCCGAACTCTCGGCGCCGCACCTTGGGTGGTTATGGCGGGCTTCCTGGTTGTCTCCATTCCCACCGCCATCGTATTCATCGCCTGCCAGAAAATCATCCTCCGGGGCATTGTCCTGCCTACCCTGAAATGAAAAGATACGCACGAGTGACCTGCCATTCTGCCCTCGTCGAGCCGGGTGCTCTCTTTGCCGCCATTCCCGGCAATAGCCGCAACGGGGTGGACTTCATACCCGACGCTCTGGCTCGCGGGGCGCAGGCTCTGCTGGTGCCCGAAGGCGCGGAACTGCCCCCGTTGCCGCCGGGAATCGAGGTGATTGCTTCCCGCGACATCCGCACGGACTATGCTCTCTTGGCCGCGGAATCCTACGGCAATCCGGCCCGCAAGATGCGTATGTTCGGGGTCACCGGAACGAATGGAAAGACCACCACGGCTTGGCTGGCGGCGGAACTGCTCAAGGCTTCCGGCGAGACCGTCGGACTGCTGACCACGGTGGAGAATAGTTGGCCCGGGCATCGCGAGGAGTCGGAACGCACGACCGGCTCGGCCGAGCAACTCCACGGGGCGTTCGCGGCTATGCTCGCGGCGGGTTGCACGGCTGCGGTGATGGAGGTTTCTTCCCACGCCATCGACCAGCGGCGCGTTGCCGGCATCCCGTTTGAAGCCATCGGATTCACCAATCTAACGCAAGACCATCTGGACTATCACGGCTCGATGGCGGCCTACTTCGAGGCCAAGCGGCGGCTCTTTCTGGAGCAACCTTCGGCGCGCGCGGCGGTCAATGTGGATGACCCTTTCGGGCGCATTCTGGCGGGCGAACTCTCCCTTGCCGAGCCCTACTCCCTTGCCGATGCGGCCCCCCTGGAACTGACCGCCGACGGGGTGGACTTCTGTCTTTCCGGAGCCACCTTCCACTCGCCTCTGCCGGGGCGGTACAACCTTTCCAACCTTCTCTGCGCCTTGACCCTGACGCATCCGGCTCTCGCCCCCGACCGTCTGCGGGAGGTGCTCTCGACGCTGCGTCCAAGATGGGGACGACTGGAGCGGATTGACGCCCACACGCCCGCCGCGCTCTTTGTCGATTACGCCCACACGCCGGACGCACTGGAGAAGGTTCTGGCTGCCTTGCGCGAACTCCGTCCCAAGCGTCTGATCTGCCTCTTCGGATGCGGCGGCAACCGCGACAAGACCAAGCGCCCGCGGATGGCCGAGGCGGTCGCCAAGGGGGCGGACGAGGCCATTGTCACATCCGACAATCCCCGCCGCGAGCCGCCCGATTCGATTATCGCCGACATCCTTCCCGGCTTCCCGCCCGACTTTCCCCTTCATATCCAGCCAGACCGCCGCCAGGCCATACGCCTGGCCCTCCGTCTCGGGCAGCGCGGCGACATCATCCTGCTTGCCGGAAAGGGGCACGAAACCTACCAGGAGATTGACGGCGTGAAACATCCCTTCGACGACCGCGCCCTCGCCCGCACCCTCCTGCCCTAGCCACCCGCCGGCCCGATTGCTACCAACCTCGACGCCGAAGAGGTGACAACCTTCCGCCCCCGAACCTGCCTACCAAATTCCCCCCTTTGTGCCAACCTTTCAGTCCCCACGCCACACCGCAAATGCCATTGACCCAACCCGCGATTGATGCTAACATAGCACCACAATCCACCCCCGCAAACGCCCCCCGATGATCCCAAAACACCTCCTACCAATCCTCCTGCTCGCGACAATCCCCCTCGCCGCCGACACCTGCGGAATCACCCTCGACATTCCCCCCGGCAACACCCTCCCCAACACCCCCGACCGCCTCACCCGCGACATCCCCTTCACCAACAACCTCGCCACCGCCACCGCCATTGCCTTCGACTGCCTCGTGACCAACCTCGCCCACTT
>JAXFQS010000046.1:0-13040 GCA_034178815.1 Kiritimatiellia bacterium
CACGGGGGTGCTCCGTCCCGGCAAGAATGTCCTCGACTTCTACGCCACGCGCGGCCAGGGGCCTAATGAAATCGGCACTGGCGGCATCATGGGGCCCGTGACCATCTTCGCCGAGAAATAACCCCACCTCTGAACACCCGAGCGACGCGCCGCACTAGGAATCCCCCTTGCGGCGCGCCGCTTTTTTTGCTACACTCCTACCAACCTTCGAGGGCGGAAGGTTGGCACCAACGCCCCCCGCTCTTGCCTACCTCCCGCCCCTGTCGATTGGCAGGAATCCACCCCACAGGAACCCACCTCCCATGCGATGCCCCAAATGCGGTTGCACCGAAGACCGCGTCATCGACAGCCGCTCTGTGCGCGACGACACCGCCATCAGAAGACGCCGCATCTGCCAGCGCTGCAACGAACGCTTCACCACCTACGAAGAGATTGTCCGCGGCGAAGTCCGCGTCGTCAAACGCGACGGCACACGCGAAGAGTTCAACCGCCAGAAACTCGCCAACGGCGTCCAGAGAGCCTGCGAAAAGCGCCCTGTCAGTCCCGCTCAAATCGACGCGCTCGTGCGCGACATCGCCGATGCCATAGACCAGACGGAGGCTCAGGAAATCTCCTCCCGAGCCATCGGCGACATGGTTATGGAACGCCTCCACAAACTCGACGAAGTCGCCTTCGTCCGTTTCGCCTCCGTCTACCGCCACTTTGCCGATGTCTCCCAGTTTCTCGACGCAGTCAAGGACATCGTCGGGCCCCAGGCCTCCCCCCCCAAGTCGCCCAAGCACTAGCCCGCTAAAAGCCGATGCACCGTCTCAGCGTCTATGTTCCGGCGAACGCCCTCGAACCGCTCAAAGAGGCCCTTTTCAAGGCAGGCGCGGGTGCGCTCGGAGCCTATGACCATTGCTGCTGGGTGGTCAAGGGCGAGGGCCAGTTCCGTCCGCTTCCGGGGGCCCACCCCGCCTGCGGAGAAGTGGGAAAGGTGCACCGCCTCGAGGAGTACCGGCTCGAACTGATTGTCCCGGACGAAGCCATCCCCGCCGTCCGAGATGCCCTTCTCAAGACCCATCCCTACGAGACGCCCGCCTACGGATTCGTCCGGCTCGAGAACTAAGGCCTCCACGCCCGCAGCCCCGGCAGGCTCGGCTCCCCAATCTCCAAAGGTACCGGCGCGACGCTTCCGAAGATACGCACCTCCGACACCCTAAGGTGCCAACCGCCGCGCCCCGATCCTGCCTACCTTCGCCCCCCAAAGCAGCCTACCTTCGCCCCCCGAGCCTGCCAACCAAACGCCCTCAGACGCGCGAAGGAATCCCGCACCAGGATTCCCGCACACCGACTCTACGGCTTCTGATAATAGCGGACATAGTCAACCAAGAACTCCGCCGGCAGAGCCGAATCGTCGATAGGCCCGCCAAAGTTCGTCCCCAGCGCCAAGTTGAGCAGCAAATAATGCGGCTGGCGGAATGGATTCCACCCATCGGGCGTGTCCGCCTTGGAGAGCGGCATCTCTAGCACCAGGCGCTCGTCGTAGAGAATCCGGAGCCGATTGGAATCCCACTCCAACGCGTAAATGTGGAACCCGTCGTGCGGCGTGGCCGGCAAATAGGCGCTCTTGGGAGATATATGCTTGGCCCCGCGCGGCTTGGAATCCTTGCCGCAATGGATGGCCGCGGTAGTCTCCGCCGGATTCTTTCCGGCGTACTCCATAATATCGATCTCCCCGCTGGCCGGCCAACCTTTGAATTCGGGGGAATCCTTCGGACGGGAGGCGCTCGCGCCGATAGTCCAGATCGCCGGCCACATGCCAGAGCCTTTGGGGCATTTGGCGCGCACCGCTATCCTTCCGTAGAAGAACTCTTTTTTGTTCGCAGTGGTTATCGACGACGAGGTGTAGTTGGCGGATTTCCGGCTCTTGCGCCAATCCTTTTCGGGGGCCGAGGGGCTATAGGCCTCGTTCGGCACCTGCTCGCGCCGGCCGGTAATGACGAGGCATCCGTCGCGGACAATGGCGTTGCGGTCGGTGTAGTACTGGGGCTCCTGATTGCGGAGGAATCCCTTCTCGAAGTTCCAGACTTTCGGGTCGGGCTTGCCGGGGACATTGAACTCCTCGGACCAGACGAGTCGCCACTCTGTCGCGGACAGAAAGGTTGACAGCAACAGCAACGGGACAAGGGCGGGAATGGCTCTCACAGGTAGGCTCCTTTTGGGGTGATTGGTAGGTTGGTTGCGAACTATCGGGTTGGCGGCGGCGGGGAACGGCGGTTTCCACGCCCGCCGATGCCGGAGGGAATGGAAGTGTTCTCGAAAATAAGATTGACGCTCGCCTCGAAGTCGGCGCCGTCGAAGCCCAGCGCCTGCCCCAGTTCACGCAACTGGTAGCCGCGCTCCTTCTCGAACAGACGGCGCGCGTCGGAGAAAACCCGGTGCATCTCGTCGGGCGGCGGGCGCTGCGAATCGTCGTCCGAGTAGCGCAAGGCACGCAACTCACTCAGGCGCTGCATCACCTCAATCGTTGCCTCGAAATTCTTCAACCGCTCGCTATCGGCGGCATCGATTTCCAGCGTCTCGTAGTAGGAACTCATACGCGACTCCTGATCCTTGAGCCGCTCGCGCATCTGGACGCGGAAAGCCATCAAGCGCTCATACTCCTTGGGATTATTGGCGCGCAAATCCTCAAGCCAGGCCTTCTGCGACAAAGGCTTGCGCGGGTGCGGCGGAGCATTGGTCGCCCCCGCCGCCCCAGCCTGCCGTTCGTGCTCCCGCCGCCGGCTTCTGGAGAGCGAATCTTCAAGCCCCGCAATGCGCGCCTTGAGCGCCAAAACCGCCTCGCCGTCCACAGCGCGCGGCTCCGTCCGAACCTCTGCGGCGGGCAACGGATTGTCCTTTGGCGAGACCGTCGGACAGCACCCGAGCCAGTAGCCGATGCCAACCCCAGCCGCCAGAGAAAGCAACGAAACGCCCCAGGCGCTGAACTTCATTGACGCCCCTTCACGGCAAACGCATAGGCATTGCGGAACATCCGCATCCACGGCCCGTCAACCTTGAAACTGCCGTCATTGAAGGCCAACTGGACAGCCCGGAAACAACGCTCCGGGTGCGGCATGAGAATGGTCGCACGCCCGTCGGTGGAAGTAAAGCCCGTCAGCCCGCCGGGCGAACCGTTCGGATTGAGCGGATAGGTCTCCGTCGGCCGACCATTGCCGTCGACATAGCGCAACGCCGCCACCGCCTCGCGCCCGTCGGCATCCGACTCGAACCGCACCCGCCCCTCGCCGTGCGCCACCGCGATAGGCAGAATCGAGCCCGCCATGCCCTTGAGCAGAATCGACGGCGAATCCATCACCTCAAGCGTACAGGTGCGGCCCTCAAACTGCTCCGAAAGATTCCGCACAAAACGAGGCCAGTGCTCCGCCCCCGGAATGATTTCCTTGAGTTGCGAGACCATCTGGCAACCGTTGCAAACCCCCAGCGTGAAGGTGTCCGGGCGGGAGAAAAAGGCCGCAAACATCGCCTTGAGCCTTCCGTTGAAGAGAATCGAACGCGCCCAGCCAGACCCCGCGCCCAAAACATCGCCGTACGAAAAGCCGCCGCACGCCACCAGACCTTTGAACTCCGCCAGATCCACCTTGCCCGCGATCAAGTCTGTCATATGCACATCGACCGACTCGAATCCAGCCAGCGCAAACGCCGCCGCCATCTCAATGTGTCCGTTGACCCCTTGCTCGCGAAGAATCGCCACCTTTGGCTTCTGCGACGGTAGCGGTTTGACCGGAACCGCATCCGGATCAAAGCCCAAACGGTAGTGCAGTCCGGGATCCTCCAGTTCAAACTCCTGCTTCGCGCAGAGCGGATTGTCACGCAGCGACTGCATCCGGAAAGTCACCTCCGACCAAATCGAGCGAACCTTCCTCAGCGGCAGATCGATAGCCGGCTCGCCATCCACCATAATCTGAACCGCCGGAGTCTCGTCTGCCGCCGGCATCGCCACGCGCCCGACTACCAGCGGCTCGATTCCGTAGGCCTGGCACTCCCTCAAAACCGAGTCCAGAAGCTCGTCCGAGACCTGTACCACCGCGCCCAGCTCCTCGGCGAAAAGCGCTGCGCAGGCATCCTTCCCGGGCAAATCCGCCATAACCCCCAGACCGCCCGCAAGAGCCATCTCCGCCAGCGTCACCGCCACGCCCCCGTCCGAGCGGTCGTGGTACGCCAACAGTTTTCCCTGCGTCAGCAGATGTTGAATCAGGGCAAAAAAGTGGCGGAACGCCTCCGCATCCTCCAAGTCCGGCGGCATTGCCCCAAGCCGCTTGTAGACCTGCGCATAGACCGAACCACCCAAGCGGTTTCGTCCGCCGCCGAGGTCGAACAGCAGGAGCGTCGAGGGGATGGGCTTGAGGTCTGGCGTGACCGTCTTGCGAATGTCCCCGACGGTGGAGAACGCCGAGACGATCAGGCTCAACGGCGAAACCTCCTTGCAAGCGTTACCCTTGGAGTCCTCCCAGACCGTCCGCATCGAGAGCGAATCCTTTCCAACGGGAATCGAAACGCCTAGTTGGGGACAGAGTTCCATACCCACGGCCTTGACCGTGTCGTAGAGCCGCGCGTCCTCGCCGGATTCGCCGCAGGCGCACATCCAGTTGGCCGAGAGCTTGACATTGCCAATCTCGCCAACGGGAGCCGAAGCAATGTTGGTCAGCGCTTCGCCCACGGCCATTCGCCCGGACGCCGGAGCGTCGAGAATGGCAATCGGGGTGCGCTCCCCGCAAGCCATCGCCTCGCCGGTATAGACGGTGTATCCTGTCGCCGTGACGG
Source organism: Kiritimatiellia bacterium (assembly GCA_034178815.1). Lineage (GTDB taxonomy): Bacteria > Verrucomicrobiota > Kiritimatiellia > RFP12 > DVOR01 > JAXFQS01. Next base: position 4,807 of record JAXFQS010000046.1, read on the forward strand.
CATTGTCCGCGACCGGCAACTGGTGCGGGCCGCACATCTGTTCGCGGTGGACTAGTCCCGTGACCGAGCGGTCGGTGATGGTAACGAGGAAGGTCTTGTTTGCCACCGCGGGGAAGCGGAGAATGCGTTCGAAGGCCTCCGCGGGGTTGGCCTGAGGCAGCGTGTCGCGGACATTGGGCGCGTGTTCGACGGTACGCAGCATCCGGGGCGGTTTGCCCAGCAGAACGCGGATGTCCATATCAATGGGTTTGTCGCCAAAGTAGTCGTCCTCCAGCACGAGGCGCTTGTCGTTCCGGCTCTCGCCGATAAACGCGACGGGGCAGCGTTCGCGGGCGCAGAACTCCTCGAAGAGCAGTTTGTCCTGGGCCCGGATGGCGAGCACATAGCGCTCCTGTGCCTCGCAGCACCAGATCTCCATGGGATTCATCGAGGGCTCTTCGTTGTGGACGCGACGGAGGCGAAAGAGACCGCCGGTAGCCTCGACGAGTTCGGGACAGCCATTGGAGAGTCCGCCCGCGCCGATGTCGTGGATGGATAGTATGGGATTGGATTCGCCCAAGGCGCAGCAGGCGTCAATGACGCCTTGGCAGCGGCGCTGCATCTCGGCATTTCCGCGCTGGACGGAGTTGAAGTCGAGGGCCTCGCTGTTGGTTCCGGAAGCCATGGAGGATGCGGCGCCGCCGCCCAGTCCGATGCGCATGGCGGGCCCGCCAATCTGGACGATGAGGACTCCGGATGGTACGGTCTTTTTCTCGACATGGCGGTGACGAATGTTGCCCATTCCGCCTGCGAGCATGATGGGTTTGCGGTAGCCCCAGCGGATGCCGCCCCATGTGTCTTCGCAGGTGCGGAAGAAACCGCAGAGTTGGGGTCTGCCGAACTCGTTTCCGAAGGCGGCGCCGCCGATGGGGCCCTCGGTCATGATGGCAAGGGGCGAGGCGAGGCGTGCGGGCGGCTCTGGGGGATTGGCTTCCCAGGGCTGTTCATATTGGGGGATGCGGAGGTGGGAGGTGACAAAGCCGCAGATGCCGGCTTTGGTACGGGAGCCGGTGCCGGTTGCGGACTCGTCGCGGATTTCGCCGCCTACGCCTGTGGCGGCACCGGGGTAAGGTGAGATGGCGGTCGGGTGGTTGTGGGTCTCGACCTTCATCAGCATATCGAACTTCTCTTCGGAGAAGCCGTAGGTGTTGGTCTTGGGGTTGGAGGCGAAGACGGGGATGGTAAAGCCTTCGATGACGCCGGAGTTGTCTTTGTAGGCCACGAGGGTTCCCTTGGGGTGTTTCTCGTGGGTGTTCTTGATCATCTGGAAGAGGCTTTTAGGCTGGTTTTTGCCGTCGATGATCCACTCGGCGTTGAAGATTTTGTGGCGGCAGTGTTCGGAGTTGACCTGGCCGAACATCACGAGTTCGGTATCGGTTGGGTTCTTGCCAGCCTGGCGGAAGGCTTGTGCGAGGTAGTCCATCTCCTCTGCGGAGAGGGCGAGGCCGATTTCGCGGTTGGCCTCTTCGATGGCGGCGCGCCCTTTGGCGAGGACATCGAAGACGCGGCCGGGGCGGGGCGTTTGCTGGGCGAAGAGGTCGGAGATGTCTTCATAGACGCCCTCCGTCATCCGGTCGTGGAGGGCGTTGAGGGCAGGCTTGAGGGTCTCAAGGGTGGCTTTTCCGATGGAGACAATCATCCCTCTTTCGACGCGTTTGATGCTGTTTCCGAGGCCGCAGTTGCGGAAGATGTCGGTGGCTTTGGAGGACCAGGGGGAGATGGTTCCCTTGCGGGGCGTGACATAGAAGAATCCGTCGGGAATGGTCTCGACGGGTGCCGAATCGGCGTCGAGGAGGGTGGCGGCTTGGGCGAGGATGGAGGAGTCGATGGGGGCGTCGCTCTCAAGGAGGTAGCACCAGCGGGTCTGTATCTCCACCTGGTCGAGTCCTAGGGGGCGAAGGGCGGAACGCCAAGCATCGGTTCGGAATTGGGAAAGGGCGGTCTGGCCGAGCAACTGGGTCAGCATGTGGGGTCTCTTTCTGGCGGGAAACGGCTCCCGTCTGTCGTATGCGTATTGACTATATTATAACGGATTGGGGCACGAACCGCAAGAACGAAGGGTGGGCCAAGGCCCAAAGAGGTCATCGGCGTTGGCGTCGGTGATGACTTCGAGTTGCGGCAGGGGAATTCCTTTGATTTGCGCGAGGCGGGCGGCGGTATGGGCGACATAGTCGGGGCGGCAGGGGCGGCCGCGCAGGGGGACGGGCGCGAGGTAGGGCGAGTCGGTCTCAAGGAGTAGGCGCGAGAGGGGCACGGTGGCGGCAACGGCGCGGAGGGGTTCGGCGTTGCGGAAGGTAAGGATGCCGCCGAAGCCGAGGTAGAGGCCCTTGTCGAGCAGGGCGCGGGCAAAGTCGGCATCGCCCGTGAAACTGTGCACGACGCCGGGGACGGGGCACTGGGAGTAGAGTTCGAGGAAGAGGCTTTCGGCCTGGCGGACATGGAAGACGGCGGGCTTGCCGAGTTCCCGCGCCAGGTGCAGTTGTTTAAGGAAGAGACGGCTCTGAAGGGGGGCGGTCTCGGGCGCGGCATAATGGAAGTCGAGTCCGATTTCCCCGATTGCCGCCAGATCGGGCAGTCGGGCGAGTTCGGACGCGAACCCTTCAAAGGTCTCCTCGGAGGTCTCCATCTGAGAGTAGTCCAGTCCAAGGGCGAAGCGGATGCCGGGGCGTTCGGCGGCAAGCCGGGCGGCGGCGTTGGACTGCGGATCGCACCCGACAGCCAGAACGCGGAGCGAACCGAGATCTGGGTAGTCGTCGGGCGAACGGAAGTGGGCGTGCGTGTCGGTCATAGGCGCGAGTATACCATTTCCAGGGCGGGGCCTGTCAAACGCAAACCGCTGAGAATGAAAGGTTGCCACCTCCGCCCCCGGCAGATGGGCACCTTCGGGAGCCAATCGTGCCAACCTTTCGCCCCCGCAGGTGCCTACCAGCCGAACCCGGTCGTTGATGCGAGAATCGGAATGGAGGCGATTTCTTGCCGCCCCCTGCCGCTCTTCTGCCGCACGCTTCGCACTAGGGGGAAAAATCCCGGTTCCACCCCCGCCCCCTGGCCGATTGTGCCTCGGCACGCGCTCAGCGCCTTTGGCGGAACCGTTCCAAAAGGCAGCCCAAGCCACCGGCTTTTCCGCCCCGAACAAGCCCTCTGCCGCCGCCCAGACTCCAGACTTGACACGCCACGCCGTGCTTGCTACTATAATTTTGAGGAGTAGCCCTATGAAACCCATCCTGCTGACCCTTCTAGCCTCGGCCGCCCTCGCCGGCCCCGCCCAACTGCCTGACGCGAAGATTCGCGGCACCGTCGGCCGAGCCCTCGCACGATGCCACGAAAACCATATCGCCAAGAGCGACCCGCTCGAACTCACCCGCCACTTCCACAATCGCCAGCAAACCTGGATGTGGCAAAGCGAGTTTTGGGGCAAATGGATGCACTCCGCCGTCCCCCTTGCCGCCTACTTCGGCGACGAGAAATTGAAGCAGACCATAGCCCTCTCAGTCAAGGATCTGCTCTCGACCCAAGACCCCGACGGCTATATCGGAAACTACCGTCCAGACCTGCACTACGCCAAGGGCACTTGGGATGTCTGGGGCACCAAATACACCCTTTTGGGGCTTTTGCACTGGTACGACGCGACAAAGGACGAGAAGGCTCTGGAAGGCGCCAAACGGCTGGCGGATTGCATTCTGAACCACTTCAAGGAGCGCGACATCGCCCAGAGCGGTTGGTATCGGGGAATGCCAAGTTGCTCCATCCTGGAGCCAATCGTAATGCTCTACAAGACCACGAAGGAGCCGCGCTACCTAGACTTTGCGCTGCAAATCCGGAAGGCGATTGACCAGGAATCCGCGGCGCGCTTGATACGCGACGCCGATGTCCCGGTGTTCCAACGCGTGACCTTCGGGGAACTTGAGAGTTCCCTCAAGGCCTACGAGATGATGAGTTGCTATCAAGGCCTTCTGGAACTGCATGATGTGACCGACGAAGAGGTGCTGCTCAAAGCATCTGCAACGGCGGCAAAACATATCCTCGAAGAGGAAATCAACCTTGCCGGCGGCGCGGCGGCAAGCGAGCACTGGTACGGCGGAAAGGCAAAACAGCATCTGCCCTACAACCGCCTCAACGAGACTTGCGTGCTCACGACTTGGCTGCGCCTGTGCCGCAAACTCTGGGAAAAGACACACGAGACAATCTGGCTGGATGCCTTTGAAAAAACCTTCTTCAATGCCTATCTGGCCTCGATGAAGCCGGACGGATCGTGCTTTGCCCAGTACACGCCGCTGGAGGGAACGCGGGCGCCCGGAGAGGATCATTGCCGCACCGAGACAAACTGCTGCAACGCCAATGGTCCAAGGGGCTTTGTCGAGTTTATCCGGCTGGCGATGGCGGCTTCCGGGGAGACGATTTGGCTCAATCTCTACACCTCTGGGAGCTGGCGATTGCCCCTGGACGGCGGGACAGGAATGGTCTCGGAGGTGTCGCTGGAGGTCTACACGCGCTACCCAAGAGAGGGCGAGATTCTAGTCTGGCACCGCACGCCGGAGGCCCGCGTCTTCAACCTGGTTCCGCGGATTCCCGATTGGTGCAAGGGCGCCCGTTTGACGCTCAACGGGAAGCCGTGCAATCTGGCCGATCTGAACCGCAGATGGGAGCCGGGCGACGAGTTGCGCCTGACCTTCCCGATGCCAGTCAAGTCCATCGTGCAAGGCGAATCGATTGCCTTCGTCCGCGGCCCCATCCTGCTGGCGCGAGACGCGCGACTGGGCGGGAACATTGGCGAATGCCTGGAGTGCGGGAACGGCTCCAGCGGGGCGCGAGCCCCGAGTTTCCCCTTCCACACGGTGCGCAGCGACTGCGCGGACATTTGGATTCGGCTGGTCGGAATTCTCCCGAGCGGAGTCCACTCCGAATCGGTACGCGACCGCTGGCCCGAAGCCGTTGGATTCTGCGACTTTGCCTCCGCGGGAAACACCTGGGATTCGCGCTCGGCCTACCGCGTTTGGCTACCGATTGTGCGCATCGAACCCCGGCGCTGACCCCTCTGGCGGATACCAGCCTCGCGCCCCCGAAGGTTCCTATTCTCCCGCCCGAAAGGTTGCCGCATCCGGGGACAATTGACGCCTACCCGCCACACCTGTTCATTGTCATACGCTCCGGACGCTTGCGTATTGACATCCGCCGGCGGGGCGGCTATAATAAGGATTGTCAGTCGGACTTGCCCCTGATAGGGACACCGAAACACAACAATAGGGGAAACACCAGGATGAATCTCTCTCGAAGCACCTTCCTCAAGGGTCTGCTCCTCGCCGCCGGAGGAACTGGTCTCGGCGGTTGCACCTGCCCCTTCGGCTCCGGAAAAGCCAAAATCGCCGTCCAACTCTACTCCATCTGCCAATACATCGCTGGCAAGGACGGCAAGCCCGGAGCTGGGCTTGAGCGTACCCTCCAGCAGCTCGCCGAAATCGGCTTCAAGGGGGTCGAATTCGCCGGTTACTACGGTCATACGCCCGACCAACTGCGCCAGATGCTCGCTAACGCCGGCCTGACCGCCTGCGGTACCCATGTCTCGCGCGACGCCTTCAGCCCCGAGAAGATCAAGGCCACCTGCGAATTCAACCGCGCCTACGGCAACACCCTCATTATTTGTCCCGGCGGCGGCAACTTCCCCCCGGGCTCCACCTGGGGCAAAGTAGCCTGGTCCGACAAAGTCCCCGACTTCCTCAAAATGCTCGTCGACTACTACGCCAAAGCCGCCGACACCGCCGCCACATTCGGTTGCCAAATCGGCCTACACAACCACGCCTGGGAGTTCCAGCTCAAATCTCCCGAAGGCCAAACCTACTGGGACTACTTCTTTAGCAACACCCCCCAGAATGTCATTATGGAACAGGATGTCGGCTGGACCACCAACGCCGGCGAAGACCCCTGCGAACAATTTCGCAAATACCCCCACCGATCCATCACCCTCCACGCCAAGGAAAACGGCATGGGCGCCAAAGACTTCGAAGGCATCCTTGGACAGCCCGGGACTGGCCCCAAAGGCGTCGACTGGAATCGCGTCAAGAAAGCCGCAGACGCCGACGGCGTCAAATGGTGGGTCATCGAATGCGAACGCAACTTCGACAGCCTCAAAGCCGTCGCAGCATCCCACCAATTCCTCAAAACCCTCGGACTGAACTAAAACCATGAACTTCAACCGCAGAACATTCCTCCTCGGATCCGCCGCCGCACTCAGCCTCACTGGTTGCGCCACCACGGGTGCCAAGAAAAACTCCACCGCCACCGTCATCCCCCCGAGAAAACTCAAGCAAGGCGAGAAATTCCGTCTCGCTATGATTGGTTGCGGCATCCAGATGCGCACCGCACTCATCCCCCAATTCCTCAATAAATCCTACGCCCCCAACTGCGAAATCGTCGCCGTCTGCGACTGCGACCAGAAGCGCCGCGAAGCCGCTGCCAAGCAGGTCAACAACGCCCAGAAAAACAGCTCCTGCAAAGCCGTTGCAGACTTTCGTGAGCTTCTCGCTGACCCCACCATCGATGCCGTCTGCATTGCCACACCTGACCACTGGCACGCCTATATGTCCGTCGAAGCCATGAAACACGGCAAAGACGTCTACTGCGAAAAACCCTTGACCTTCTCCCCGGAAGAGGCCAAACTGGTTCTCGAAGCCCAGAAACGCTACGGCCGCGTCTTCCAAACCGGCTCGATGCAGCGTTCCTGGTCGGAGTTCCGCACCGCCTGCACCATCGTGCGCAACGGTCTGATTGGCGATGTCTTCTATGTCGATGCGAACTACGGAATCGGCGGGCAAAAGCTCGGTGGCCCTTCCCATCCCGTGCGCTTCTGGGACGATCCTAGGAATGCCGCGAGGGAAAGCAAACCCAACCCCGATGTCGATTGGGACATGTGGCTCGGCCCCGCCAAATGGCGGCCTTACACCGACCAGTTCGCCCCCCGCGGAGTCCATAACTTCTACCCAATGTTCTGGCGGTTTGACGACGATATCGGCACCGGCTACAATGGAGACTGGGGGGCCCATCACTTGGACATTGCGCAATGGGGGCTTGATCTCGACCACTCTGGGCCCTACAAAATCATCCGTTCCGAGGAGCCCTACTCGGCCAATCCGTTCCACGGCGGGCGGCGGCAGTTTGGCATGAAAATGCTCTTCCGCAAGCCATACGGCGATGTGGAGCTCTACCACGGCCCGTTCGGCACTTGGGGCACGGTCTTCTACGGTACCAACGGCATCGTGGCTGTCAATCGCGGCAAGATTGCGGTCTGGCAGGGAACCGGACTGGTCAAGCCGACTGCCGAAGTCCGGAAGGCGTTGCAGGACGGCTCGTTCCTGATTGACAAGCGTGTGGCGTGCTCGATCGGCAAAGACTACGGGACGGACGCGTTGGTGAAAAAGGACAACAATCTTTCGAGCGCATTGGCGAAACTGGAGGAGAAGTTTGGCCTGTCGAAGGCCAAGGTGCGTCTCTATTTCTCGAAGAACCAGGTGCAGAATTTCTGTGACTGCCTGGGGTCGAGGGAAGCGACGATTTCGCCGGCGGAGGTTGGCGCGCGGGGGGCGGTTCTCTGCCAACTGTGCAACCTGAGTTATGTCTACGACACGGGTTTCGAGTGGGATCCTGAGCGGTTCGAGTTCGCCAACGGCACGGGCGATCCGGCGTGGCTGAAGCGGGGGACTTGCCGCAAAGGGTGGGAGGTGAAACTGTAATTGTTCTGATTTGAGCCGGTTGCCTGGTGGCAACCGGCTTTGTGCGCGCGGCGGATGGTCTGCCGCTCACGACTGAAAGGAAACAAGGTATGAAGAAGTCTATTCTTGCGCTGTCGGCGATGGCGGCGTTGTTTCTCTCGGGATGCTGCATGACGGGTTTTCCTACGGGCGGCTCGGTGATTGGCGGCGGCATCATCTCTGACCACAGCGGTCCGGGGGCGTTCGACATCGACAACAGCGTCAAGCCGTTGAAGTGCGGTCAGGCGACTTCCAAGGGGATCATCCTCTTTACGACTGGCGACTCGTCGATCAAGGCGGCGATGGACAATGGTAACATCAAGAAGATCCACCATGTGGACTTCAAGACCACCAACATCTTCAACATCTATACGACTGTCACGACGATTGTCTGGGGCGAATAGTCCCGCATCGAACCGACTTCGTTCCAGGAGGCCGTCCCGAGAGGGGCGG
>JAXFQS010000049.1:0-2615 GCA_034178815.1 Kiritimatiellia bacterium
CCCAGAAGGAGTTTGACGAGGCGGCAGTAGAGTGCGCTGGCGAGGCGTCGGTGCCAGGGGTAGTCGACGATGGATTGGGGGTGGCGTTTGGAGCCGATGACGATGTCTGCGCGGGTTTGGCGCATGGTCTGGAGGAAGGCGGGGAGTTGGGCAGGGGAGAGATCGAGGTCGCCGTCGAGCAGGAGCAGGTGGGTGCCGCTGGAGGCGCGGAATCCTTGGCGAAGGGCGTTGCCTTTGCCGCCGTTGCGGGGGAGGAGGACGGGCTTGACGCGGCCGGCGGGGGCGTGCTGGGCGGCAGTGCGGATTTCGGTTCCGGTGGCGTCGTCGCTGCCGTCGTCGACGGCGACGACTTCGTAGTCGAGGTGTCCTTCGAGGAGGTTGCAGATGGTCTGAATGTTGCGTCCGATGATGCTTTCCAGGCGGTAGGCGGGGAGAATGACGCTGAGTTTGCCGCCGGGGCCGAGGACGGTAGCGGCCAGTTCGGGGAAGTCGTCTGGAAGGGTTTCAGTCATGGGTTTCGGGGATGGTGTTCAGGGGCAGGGGACGCACTAACTAGTCTATACGATTCGACTGAAAAATACAATCCAATTCTCTCTCGAAGGGGCGCGCGCCGGTGATTGGGCGTGGTGTCAACCTTGTGATTCGGCTGGTTGGCACCAATGGGGAAGTTTCCTGCCTATCCATCGGAGGCGGGGGTGGCAACCTGTTGGGGGCGTTCGTGCCAACCATTTGCGGCGTCGCGGGTGAGGGAGCCTCCGGCGGAGGCGTATCGGAGGAGGGCTCAAGAGCGGTCGCGGATGCGGTTTCAGACTTGAATAAAGGGAGGGAATCGGCTACAATGAAGCCGTTATGCCGAAGTTCAACCGAGAGTTCCTGATTGTCAACGCCTTGACCTTCGGGCGCGTGCCGTTCGTCACCCTTTTTTTGGCGCTGTCCATCGTACATGTCTACTTCCGCGAGAGCCTGTGGATAGCCTGGCTGGCGGTCTTTTCGCTCGTGCTGGGCTCCATCACAGACCTCTTCGACGGGATGCTGGCGCGCAAGTGGAAAGTCGAATCCTCATTCGGCGCCATGGCCGACCCGCTGATGGACAAGTTCTTCTACGCCGTGGTCTTCCCCGTCTTCACCTGGCTGTTGCCGATTTTCCACCCCGAAAACCGCTTCCACGCCGTATTGATGATGCTCATTACCGTCTCCTATATGGTGCGAGACCTCTGGGTCACTTTCCTCCGGGCGGTCGGCAGCGAATACCACCAGGACTGCCGAGCCAACTGGATGGGCAAGTTCCGCACCGCCTACAGTTTCCCCTTCGCCTGCGTAGCCTACGCCCACATTGCCATTGATTCCGTCACCTTCCCCGTATGGCTCGTTTACCTGCTCGAAGGCGTTGCGCTCGTGTTGACTTTCGGCACGATGTGGACCTATACGCGGGCCTATGCCCCATCCCTGCGCAAGGCAATGCGGCTCGAACTCAACGACAACTGAAGCCCCCTTTATGCAACGCCCCCCAGAGATTCCAGGCTATAGCAACTTCACCCTTCTGCGCACCACCAGCCGCTATACGCTTTGGTCGGCCAGCCAGGATGCGTTGCAACGCCCCGTCCTCATACAAGCCATCAACCCCGCCGTCTACACGCCCAGACGCCTCGGGCTCATCTTCTCGGCGGCGCGCCAGATTGCTGCCATCAAAAGCTCCCATATTCCGCAAGTCCTCGATGTCATTGTAGGCGAACGGCCCGCCCTCGTGCTGGAAATCTCCAAAGGGCACTCTTTGGCGGATGGGCTCGGCACGGGCGACAACCTCCCGGACTTCTCGCAAGTCGCCCCCGTCATCGCTGGACTCATAGAGGAGTTCGTCGTCCTTTCCGCCAAAACCTCCCTTGTCCTGCGCAGCCTCGACGCCGATGTCATCTGGCTCGCCGACAGCGGTTGTTCCATGGCGTGGGACTTCACGATGGCCCTCGAAGCGGCCCAGACCTTGGGGGAGGATGAGATAGAAGGTCATCTCGGCTACATCTCGCCCGAACTCCTTACCAGTCAGCCCTTCGATACGCGAAGCGACATGTACTCTTTGGGCGCCTTGTTCTTCCGGATGCTCGTCGGGGTCGATGCCTACTGCGGCGGAACCCCTGATGACATTATCCAGCGCCAGCTCACCACCCCGCCCCCGCCGCCATCCCGTTTCAACCCGAGCCTGCCACCGGAGGTAGACACCTTTGTCCTCAAACTGATGGCACGAACGCCAGATGAGCGTTTCAAGGATTGGGGCGAGGTCATGGCAACCTTCGAGACCCTTCGGAGCATACCTCCGGCCCTCGGCGAACCCGTTCCCGCTCCCACCTCCTCCCGCCCGGCCAAACATCGGATGCCTAGGGGAAACCCCCACCCCATTATTTCGTCAGTCCAACGGCCAGCTGCCTTTCCTCCCAATGGCATACGCACCATCGCCAGGCTGGCGCTTGGTATCGGATTGGCCCTTCTTGCCGCCTACCGCTGGAATCAGATACCCGAGACCGCCCCCGCCGCCAAGCGCATCGTCGCCATCGCGCAAATCGCCCCAACCCCTGCAGCGTCCCCCGCCAAACAGGTACAGCAGAAACACTCCCAAGCCGCCG
>JAXFQS010000001.1:0-11696 GCA_034178815.1 Kiritimatiellia bacterium
CCCTCCATCAACGCCTCTCGAACCACCCGTTCCCCCCAATCCCCCCCATTCCCCCAATGCGCCTCCGTGCCGAGCGCCAGAGACAACACCACCAGCGGAAACAGTATGACGATTGTCAGTAACATCCATTCCATCGCCACCTACTATCGCACACCCACCCCTATCCCGTCAACCCAAAACACACCACCGCCGCCAAAAGCCTCGATTATTCGCTCCGACGGGCAAAGTCCACCCACCCAAAAGGCGCCTTCTCTTGGGGACACTGGGACAAGTGGGACGAGAGGGAACGCGCGTGGAAGTTGAGCGGGACGCGGAGCGAGTGGGGATGTGTGTGGGAAGGTGGCGCGGAACTTAAAAGGGGGCGAGTTTGGCGACCGACGCAGGAGGGAGTCAACCCCGCCCCGTGGGAGTGCAGAGGGCCCTCGGCCTTCTGCCCGCCGGAGGCAACACCCACCCCCGCGCCGCCACGGGGTCAGGTGGAACCTTTCCCGCCGCGTGGGGGCAAGGCGGAGGGCGCGGGCAGGAGGGGGGCGGAGGGGTTAGCGCCAGCGGCGGCGGGAGGTGAGCGGCTTGGGGAGGAAGTGGATGGTATCGGCGCCGAGGGTTTGGAGGTAGGATTCGATGGATTGGGGGTCGGCGGCGAGGGAGAAGGTGTCGGCGGCGCGCACGAGGGTGGTCTCTTGGTCGTGGTGGACTTTGAGGATGAGGGGGAGCGGGCCGGGCGATTGTTTGGCGAGCGTGGCAATCTGGCGGAGGCGCTCGGTGTCGCCGGCGGGAATGTCGATGAGGATGGCTTCGGCGAGGGTGGCGGGGGCTTTGAGGAGGTGGCAGACGCTGTTGCAGATGATGCCAAGGCGGCCGTCGCGGACGGAGACGCGGCCTTCAATGAGCACGGGGGCGTTGTCGGCGAGGTCGTCCTGGCATTGGGCGTAGCATTTTTCGAAGGCGAGGGCTTCGGCTTTGGCGGCGCCGTCGTCGAGGAAGAGGATGGCCCAAGGGTTTTTGGTCTTCTTGGAGAGGCGGCGGTCGACCTTGTCGAGGAGGGCGGCAAGGCGGACATCGTGGCCGTCGAGTTCGGGCGTGAGGTCGGAGAGGTGGTGGGTCTGGAAGGCTTTGACGAGGGTGCGAACTTTCTGCAGGGGGTGGCCGGAGAGGTAGATGCCGAGGTGTTCGCGTTCGTATCCGAGACGCTGCTGCTCTTCCCACCAGGGGAAGTCGGGCATCTCGGCGGGGGCGAGGGTCTGGTCGTCTTCGCCGAAGAGGGAGGATTGACCGGAGGCAGCTTCGGCGCGGAGCCGCGCACCCTCCGCCAGCGCCCAGTCAATGTTCTGGAAGATGCGGCAACGGTTGGGGTCGAGCGAGTCGAAGGCGCCGCACTTGGCAAGGGCTTCGAGCACGCGCTTGTTGGCGCCAGGGCCGGTGACGCGGGTGCAGTAGTCGACGAAGTCTTTGAAGGGCCCGCCCTTGAGGCGCTCGGCAACAATGTTCTCCCCCGCGAGCTCGCCCACGGATTTGATGCCGCCCAGCCCGAAGCGGATGCCCTTGCCTTCGGGTCGGAAACGCGCATAGGAGGCGTTGACATCGGGCGGGAGTATGGACAACCCCATATCGTCGGCGGCCGCGACGAAGCCGGGAAGTTTCTCGAAGTTGCCGATTTCGGAGGAAATCTGCGCGGCCATAAACTCGGCGGGGTAGTGGGCCTTGAGGTAAGCGGTCTGGTAGGTGACAATGCCGTAGGCGGCGGCGTGGGCCTTGTTGAACCCGTAGCCGGCGAACTTCTCAATGGTGTCGAAGATTTCGCCGGCACGCTCGGGCGGAATGTTGTTCAGGCGCTGGCAGCCTTCGACAAACTTCTTCCGCTCTTTGACCATCACCTCGACCTTCTTCTTGCCCATCGCTCGGCGCAAGAGGTCGGCCTCGCCGAGGGTGTAGCCCGCCAAGATGTTGGCCGCGCGCTGGACTTGCTCTTGGTAGACGATAATGCCGTAGGTGGACTTGAGGGTGGCTTCGAGCAGCGGGTGGGGATACTCGATGGGCTGGGTGCCCTTTTTGCGGGCGATGAAGGTGGGGATTTGATCCATCGGGCCGGGGCGGTAGAGCGCCAGGATAGCGATGACATCTTCGATGCAGGTCGGGCCGAGGTCGACAAGAATCTTGCGCATACCGCCCGATTCGAGTTGGAAGACCCCCACCGTATCGGCCCGCTGGAAGAGGCGGTAGGTCGCTTCGTCGTCAAGCGGAATCTCGTCGAGGTCGATGCTCACGCCGTGGAGTTCCTTGACCAGGTCGACGGCCTCCTGCAGCACGGTGAGGGTCTTCAGGCCGAGGAAGTCCATCTTCAACAGGCCGCACTCCTCGACCGGCTCCTTGGCGTACTGCGTGACCGGCATCGGGTCGCCCGAGTCATCCTTCCCGCGCGAGAGGGGGACGAGGTCGAAGAGCGGCTGGTCGCCGATGACCACCCCCGCGGCGTGCATTCCCGTGGTGCGCACGAGGCCTTCGAGCACGGGGGCGTAGCGCATAATACGCTGCAGTTGCGGGTCGCTCTTGCAGGCGGCGGCGAACTCGGGATTCTCCTTCTGCGCCTTGTCGAGGGTCATCTTGGGATCCTCGGGAATCATCTTGGAGTAGCGCATCGCGTCGGCAAGGGGAATGTCGAGCACGCGGGCGACATCGCTCACGACGGTCTTGGCGCCGAGTTGGCCGAAGGTGACGATTTGCGCGACGCGGTCTTTGCCGTACTTCTCGCGCACATACTCAATGGTCAGGCGGCGGCGCGACTGGCAGAAGTCAATATCGAAGTCGGGCGGCGAGATGCGGTCGGGGTTGAGGAAGCGCTCGAAGATGAGGTCGAAGCGCGTCGGGTCGAGGCGGGTAATGTTGAGCGAGTAGGCCACGAGCGAACCGGCGCCGGAGCCGCGTCCAGGGCCGACGGGGATGCCGTGGGAAAGGGAGTACTGCACGAAGTCCTGCACGACCAGGAAGTAGTTGATGAAACCGGTCTTCTCGATGACGCTGATTTCGTAGTCGAACTGCTTGACGAGGGCGCGTTCCTTCTCGGTCTGCGGGTGCTTCGGGTCGAAGCCGTAGCGGCGGCGGAGGCCTTCGTGGCCGAGGTGGACGAGGTACTCCTTGTCGGTGGCGAAGCCGGGCGGCAGGGGGAGGTTGGGGAAGTGGATTTTGTGGTGGTCTATCTCGGGGATGGAGGCGTGGCAGCGCTGGGCAATCTCCTCGGTGAGGTCGAAGGCGGCGGTCTCCTCGGGGAAGCGAAGTTCGAGTTCCTCGCGGGACTTGAAGTAGAACTCGTCGGAGCCGTAGCGCATCCGGTCGGGGTCGGAGAGGCGGTTGCCGGTCTGAATGCAGAGCATCACCTCGTGGGCCTCGGCGTGGTCGCGGTAAAGGTAGTGCACATCGTTGGTGACGACCGCCCGTAGACCCGTGCGGGCCATAATCCGGCGGATGCCGATGTTGACGGAGACCTGCTCGCAGATGCCGTGGTCTTGCATCTCAAGGAAGAAGTTCTCGTCGTCACCCGGGGCGCACCCCTCGTTGAAGATGGAGGCATATTCGAGGGCGACCTTCTCGGCGGCGTCCTCGCCCTCCTCAAGGATGGTTTTGGCGACTTCGCCGGCAAGGCAGGCGGAGAGGGCGATGAGACCGTGGTGGTACTTGCGCAGGTCGTTCTTGTCGACGCGGGGCTTAAAGTAGAAGCCGTCGAGTTGCGCGATACTGTTGAGCCGGCAGAGGTTCTTGTAGCCCTCATCGTTCTTCGCCAGCACAATCAAGTGGTGGGTCTTCTGCTTGGGGGTGCGGTCGGTGTGAGGGGTCTGGCCGTGGGTGACATAGAGTTCGCAGCCGATGATGGGGCGGATGCCGGCGGCCTTGCAGGTCTTGATGAACTCGACGGTGCCGTACATCACCCCGTGGTCGGTCATCGCCAGCGAGGTCATCCCCAACTCCTTGGCCCGCTCCACGAGCGGCTTAATGTGGCACGCGCCGTCGAGCAGGGAGTATTTGGTGTGCACATGCAGATGCGCGAATGGGCCCGCCATCGTCCTACCTCCTCCAAATCAGCCGCGCCTCGGCCAGTTCGTCGACGGAGGCGAAGGCCACCGCCTCGCGCCCCTTCGGGGTGTCAATCCAGAGCCGATTTCCCTGCCCGCCCGGCACGATGCGGTAGCTTTTGAAAAAGCGTCCGCCCAAGCGCAGCACGACCCGCTCTTCTTCGGGCGCGTCCCACGAGAAGGCGGGCCGCTCCGGCAGAATCAGTTTCTGCCCAAGCCGCAACTTCCTAGGATCCTTCAGGCCGTTGACGCGCATCAGCAAGGCCGTCGAGACGCCGCACCTGCCGGCGAGGCGGCCGGGCGTGTCGCCAGAAGAGACGGTCACTTCAACCTTCCCCTCGCCGGGCTTCGGGTCGAGCAACCAGGCGACATTGGCCTCGCCGGCGAGGCGTTCGGCGCGGGGGATGAAGGCGACCGGGAGCGTGGGCTCTTCGAGGAGCGCAAGCGCCCCCTTTCGTGCCGCCAGATGGTCTCCCTTCCGAAGCGCGGCGGCGACCGCTTCGAAGCGTGCGGCGAGCCCCGCCGGAAGGCTCGGCTCGGGCGGTGGCGCGGGTGGCGGTTCGGGCGATGGGCGAATCAAATCGGAGAGGCGCGCGCCCTTGAGCGGGTTCTCCTCCCGCGCCGCATCGACTTCGGCGGATGGGGTCTGCGGGGGCTCGTCGCCGCGCCCGAGGCGGTAGAGCAGCACCAGCCCCGAGACCGCCGGCAGCAGCAAGAGTGCCCAGAGAATCCAGAACTTCAACCCCCCCGAACCCTGCGCGTCGAGGTAGGCATCGGTCTCCAGCCCGTAGTCCGAATAGCGACCGATTCCGCTCATTCCAGCCCCAGCAGTCTCCCGACCGCCGCGTAGATAGGCGCGAGGTCGACCTTACGGTTGGGCGCGTCCCCCTTGATGGACTTCCCGAAGATGCGCGCGTAGCCCCCCGCGCAGAGGTTCTCGACGAAGCGGCCGAACTTCCCGCCGTCGCCCGTGAAGTCGAGCAGAATCTCGACCCCAGCCGTGCCGCGCGTGACGGCTTCGCTGAGCATCCCCGTCGAGTCCGACGAGACCACCAACCGCTCGGCCAGGCTCACGAAAGCCGGGATGGGGTTGAACTGATTCATCGAGTAGAGCACCTGGTAGTCGAACGGCCAGGAGGCGACCGCGTGCTCGACCGCCATCGGCGTGCGCCGCGAAGTCGTCACCCACCGCTCCATCCCGACCGTCTCCGCGAAGAAGCGCTCGCAGGCCAGATTCGCCCACTCCCGAGTCATCTGCGCGACCGCGTTGGGCCCGCCGAGAATGAGCGCGGCGGCGGGCTTGGTCGGCTGGTGGCGGGCGAGAAACTCCGCCGTCTTCGCCTCGTACCACTCCGGCCGCGAGGGCGTCAGATTCACCGGCGTCTCAATCACATTCGCCCGCTTCGGCGGCGCGTCAAAGGCAGGCGAGACGATGCAATCGAAGTCGAGCCGCCACCCCCGCGGAAAGAGATTCGCCACCACCGGAATCCCCAGCCGCCGCGCCGCCCGCTTCCCCGCCAAGAAGGTGTTCGACCCCGTGCAAATCACCGCGTCAAAACGCCCCTCCGGCACCGTCGGCGCGAACGGCAGACCCAGGTGGTCGACCGCATAGCCCCACCCTTTCGCCCAGCGGCTTGGAAAGGTGAACCGCTGCAGCACCGCCTCCCCGCCCAAGCCCTCCGCCAGCGCCTTCGACTGGTTCTCGTGACCTGCCTTGCCGTCCGTAAAAACTAGAAACCGTTTCATCGCGCCAACTCCCTAAGCAACTCCTCCGCCCCCGTCACGCCAAGTCCCCCCAGCCGTTCGAACAAACCATCCACCCGCGCCTCAAACAACGCCTCGCCCCCAATCGGCGCAATCCCCAGACACACCACCTTCGCAAAACTCCCGTCCGCCGCCCCGAACGCCACCCCCGGCCGGAACGATGCCGCCACCACCACCGGACGCTTCGCCAACTCCGTCCGGCAATGCGGCAGGGCAAACCCTCCCTCCAGCCCCGAGGGCGCCATCGCCTCCTGCCGACGCACCGCCTCCGCTACCTCCTCCGGACGCTCCAAAGCCCCCGTCTTCACCGCCAAACGCATCAACCGGTTCAACGCCTCCCGCCGCGTCGTGACCTCCACCCCAAGCGCCACACCGTCCACCAACGGCACCCCCTCCGGCGGCGGCAGATGCGCCAGATAGGCCGCCATTCCCTCCTCCGCCTGCGCCGAGAGCAACCCCTCCGGACGCGCCAGACGCCCCCGCAACTCCTCCACCAGCGCCGCCTCCTCCCCGCCCGAGACCAGCACCACCAGCGCCCGCGCCCCATGCCCCTCCAGCCGACGGCGGAAGAGCCCCGCCGCCACCACCGGACGCGCCAGACCTTCCACCCGAGCCGTCGCCAAAACCACCCCGCGCCGCACCATCCGCGCCTGCGCCTGCAACCCCCTGAGCAGCGTCGTACGCTCCCGCACCACACCCGCATCCTCTATCAAATCCACCAACTCAGCCCACCCCGACGCAATCGACTCCGAGAGCAGCCGCGGCGCATAAATCCCCCACGGGACAATCTCCTCCAGATGCCACGCGCGCCGAATCTTCCCAAACCCGAACAGCCTCACAGCAACCCCCCTTCACGCCCCACCTTCATACCCTTCGGATGCGCCGGAGAGCAGAACCTGTCCTGCACCTGGCTGCGATAGAGCGTCCACCCGTGGCAACTCGCAAACGCCACCCCGCAGACCACCATCGACGGCATCAAGAGCGCGTGATTCCCCGTAATCTCACTCACCATCAACATCGCCGCAAGCGGCGTGCGGATCGACGCCGCCAGAAACCCCGCCATCCCCACCAACGCACACGCCCCCATCCCCACGCCCAACCCCGGCAACGCCAAGTGCACCCCCATCCCAGTCGCCGCCCCCAAGAGCGCCCCCTCCACCAAAGCCGGCCCAAATACCCCGCCACTGCCACCACTGCCCACCGTCGCCGCCGTCGCCACCATCTTCAAAACAAACAGAATCAGAATCCACCCCACCAACCCCCAGCCGAAGAGCGAACGGTCACTCTCCAGATTCTCACTGAGCACATCCTGCACCAACCCGTAGCCCGTCCCGAAGACCTCCGGTGCCAACAACCCCAGCGTCCCCACCGCCAGCCCACCCATCGCCGGCTTGAGCCACCACGACCAGTCCAACTGACGAAAGAGCAGTTCCGTCTGCCGAAACACCAACATATTCAGCCGCGCCCCCATCGCCACCACCAGCGCCAATAGCAGATAGACCGCCAAGTGCGACGGCGTCCGATAGGCGCACGCCGCCATCCCGAAAAGCGGCTCCCACCCGTAGAACCCCGCAAAGACACTGTAGCCCACCACCGAAGCGACCATCGCCGGAATAATCACCTCGAACTCCAAATCCAAATCCCGGTAGAGCACCTCCGCGGCGAAAAGCGCCCCCGCCAGCGGCGCGCGGAAGAGCGCCCCCACCCCAGCACCCAATCCCGCCGCCAGCAACGCCCGCCGCTCCGTCGGCGAGAGGTGCAACGCCTGCGCAATCGCCGACCCGCACCCCGCGCCAATCAAGGTGACCGGCCCTTCGCATCCCGCACTGCCCCCCGAGCCAATCGTCAGCGCCGAGGTGATGGCCTTGATGGGGACGACCTTCCACCCCAGCAGCCCCGCGCGACGGTGATACGCGTCAATCGCCGTATCCGTCCCGTGCCCCCCCGCCTCAGGGCAGAACCAACGCCCAATCACCGAGGCCAACAGCGCCCCCAAAGCGGGCAGAGCCCACAGAATCCACCACCGCGGACGCATTGCACTAGCCCCGAAAAAGAGCGGCACTTCACCCTGCGCTTCGTGCGGCGCAAAGCCGCCGAGAGTGCCCAAGATGCCGTGGCGGCAGAGTTCGAACAAGGCGTTGAATCCGACCGCCGAGAGCCCCACGGCTACGCCCGTGAGGGAGCAGAGGGCAAAGGCACGACCCGTGCGCCACGAAGCGCCGCCGCCGAGCCAGAACTTGACCCACTTCTTCACCCGCTCACTCATCCCTCACATCCCCCTTTCTGCGTGGAGGGGTGGTGTCTCCCAAGTCGGAGAGGTGGGTGTTGCTCCGCAGGGCAAAGGGTCGCTGACCCTCTGCACTCCCGGACGCGGGCTGGTGGCGCGGGGCTCCGTTGTCGCCCGCTTTCCAGCCCGCTCCCTTTGAACAGAGTAGCCCCAAACCTGCGCGCCAAATCTGGCGCCTCCCAAGTCGGAGGGGAGGGTGTTGCTCCGCAAGGCAAAGGGTCGTTGACCCTCTGCACTCCCGGACGCGAGACGGCGGCTTTGCTCCTGCGTCGCACCGCCTCCCGTCTCGCTCGCTTTGAGCAGAAGGCGTCTCCTGCCAGCGCACCAAATCTGGCGTTTCCAAGGGGGGGGTGCGGCTCCATCTCGCACCACAAATCCCGCGGTTCCCAAAAGGGCTCGCGATTCCAATCGACGCGCCAAAGAAGGCGTCTCCAAGGGGTTCGCGTGCGGCCATTGAGCAGAGGGCTCGGGCTGGCTCCAAGGTTGCGAACGCCGATTTTCTGAGGCGCGTTTAGTTCCAGAGAGAAGGCGTCTGTTCCGTTCTTCGAAGGTCGCGCGGGGCTCCGGGGTTGGGGGCAAATGGGAAGGAGCCTTGTGCTGGGGGTGGGTGTCATAGGCTCAGGAGCGGGAGGCGAGGGCGGCTTTGACGAGGTCGGAGGGGCGGGTAATCTCGGGGCGGGCGGTATGGGCTTGGCGGACGAGGCGGTCGGCTTCGGTGGGGGAAAATCCGAGGGCGGCAAGGGCGAGGGCGGCATCGTGCAGGAGGGGGCTTTGGGGGGCGCTTTGGGAGAGGTCGGATTTATCGCGCAGTTCGAGCAGGATGCGTTGGGCGCTCTTTTTGCCGATGCCGGGAACGCGGGTCAATCGGGCAAGGTCGTTCTCGGCGAGGGCGCGGCGGAGTTCGGCGGGGGGGAGGGCGCTGAGGACGGCGAGGGCGAGTTTGGGGCCGATGCCGTTGACGCCCAGCAGGAGGCGGAAGTGGCGGCGTTCGTCGGCGGTGGCAAAGCCGTAGAGTTCCCACGCATCCTCGCGGATGGTCAGGTGGGTAAAGAGGGTGGCGCGCGCGCCGAGGGGGGGCAGGGCGGCGGCGGTCTCTAGGGTGGTCTGGAGGCGGTAGCCGATGCCGTTTAGGTCGAGGATGACGGCGTCGGGGGTGCGGTCGAGGAGGGTTCCGGTGAGGCGGTCTATCACGGGTCTATTCTTGAATGTAGAAGCGCCAGGGGAGGGTGTTGCCGGCTTTGGTTTTGAGGGGAAATTCGGCGTGGGCGGTGGCGGGTGGGGCGGGGGGAATGGTGGCGTTGGGGGATTTTTTGGGCGCGGGTTTGAGGGCAGGTTTGGGGGGAACTGGTGCGGGTTGGGGTTTGGTTTCGGGGGCTTTGGGGGGTGGGAGGGTCTCGACGCGGATGATGGTTTGGGTGATGACGAGGGGTTGAGGGGGAGGCGTGGGAGTGGGTTGGGGTTGGGTCGGGTTCTGCTGGGCGGCGAGGGTGCGGGCTTGGGTGTCGAGCAGGTCGATGAGGCGGGCCTGGATGTCGTAGGTGTCGTCGGAGGCGTTGCGGGCCAGTACGAGGAAGGCGCAGCCGAAGAGGAAGATGGTCAGCAGGAAGAGCGAGCCGAAGAAGGCGGTCAGCAGAATCAGTTTGCGACGGGCTTTTTCGCGCTCGGCTTCGAGGTAGCCTTGGAAGGCTTTGAGGACGGGGAACTCTTCTTCGGGGGCGTTGTGCAGGGCCAGTCCGAAGGGAGTCTGGGGTGGGACTTGGGGGTTGTCCATAGGGGCTCCTCTAGTTCATCAGGCTATGGATGGGGGCGGGAATGTGCCCGCCGCGGCGGATGAAGGTTTCCGCCCCGCAGGGGGAGGCGGGCGCAATGACGCTGCCGGCTCCAAAGAGGCCGCCGAAGTCGACGGTTTCGCCGACTCTCGCGCCGGGTAGGGGGATGACGCGGACGCCGGTGGTTTTGCGGGCGGAGACGCCAATGGCGGCTTCGTCGAGGATGATGCCGGCGATGGTCTCGGAGCGGGTATCGCCGGGCAGGAGAATCATATCGAGTCCGACGGAGCAGACGGCGGTCATCGCTTCGAGTTTCTCCAGCGTGAGGGTGCCTTCGGTGACGGCCGCGGAGAGGGCGTGGTCTTCCATCACGGGGATGAAGGCTCCCGAGAGGCCGCCGACGGCGCTGGAGGCAAAGGAGCCGCCTTTCTTGACGGCATCGTTGAGCATCATCACGGCGGCGGTGGTGCCGGGGGCGCCGATTTTCTCGATGCCGAGGGCTTGGTAGATTTCGCCCACGGAGTCGCCCACGCGGGGGGTCGGGGCAAGGGAGAGGTCGACAATGCCGAAGGGATAGCCTTGGCGGCGGGCGACTTCGCGAGCAATGAGTTCGCCGGTGCGGGTGACGCGGTAGGCGGCGTGTTTGATGCGCTCGGCGAGTTCATCGAGGGTGGCATTGGGGTGGTCGCGCAGGTGCTGCTCGACGGCGCGTTTGACGACGCCCGGGCCGGATACGCCGGCGTTGATGACGCATTCGGGTTCGCCCGGGCCGAGCAGTGCCCCCGCCATAAAGGGGTTGTCCTCCTGCATATTGGCAAAGACGACGATTTTGGCGCAGGCAAATCCGCGGTCGGCGCGGGAGGCTTCGGCGGCGGCGACGATCTGGTCAGATACGAGCCGCACGGCGTCGACATTGATGCCCGCGCGGGTGGTTCCGACATTGACCGAGGCGCAGACGCGGCGGGTCTGACTGAGGGCTTCGGGGAGGGCTTCGATGAGGGTGCGCTCGCCCGGGGTGATACCCTTCTGGCAGAGGGCGCTGTAGCCGCCCAAGAGGTCAATGCGGCAGGCTTCGGCGGCTTCGTCGAGCACGCGGCAGAGGGCGACGGCGGTCTCGCGGGTGTGGCCTTCGAGGAGTTGGGAAATGGGGGAGACGGCGATGCGCTTGTTGACGATGGGCAGGCCGTAGCGGGCGGAGACGGCATCGCAGGCTTCGACATGGCGGCTGGCTTTGGAGATAATCTTCTCGCGCACCGCCTGGAGCAGGCGCTCGGGGTCGCGGTCGGCGCAGGAGAGCAGGTTGATGCCGAGGGTGACGGTGCGCACATCGAGGTTTTCCTCCTGAACCATGCGCAGGGTCGAGAGGATTTCGCTGTTGGAAACCATTGGCTACTCCAGTATCGACTTAATCGGGCCGATTTCGTTGGTCGCCCGGATGATGTTCTCGTGGCAGAGATGCGACTCAAGGCCGAGCCCTTTGGCGGTCGCTGCCAGCCCCTCGCGCAAGGCCCCGGGTTCGACGCCGGCAGGGACATCGAGCCGCGCGGTGTAGACCACCCGCTCCCCCTCGCGCTCCACCCGCCAATCCTCAATATTCACCCCGTGCCCCACCAGAAAGCGGCTCACCCCCAGAATCGTCCCCGGACGGTCAGGCCCCGAGAGCGTCGTCACAAAGCAACTCCCCTCCCCATTCGCGCCCCGACCCGAACCCGGCTCGTACGCCCCAACCGTCACCGACACAACCCCCGCTATCCCCTCCAACTCAAGCGCAAAACGCCCCCCATCGAACCCATCCGGCACCTCCAACACAAA
>JAXFQS010000097.1:0-24542 GCA_034178815.1 Kiritimatiellia bacterium
TCCAGAACGGGCTTGGTGTCAACTGCACCTTCCTCAACAATACCGACCGCGCCTACAATTCCATCTATACCCAAGGCACAAAAGAACGGTTGGTCAACTGCCTCTTCCAGCCCGACCAGACCCTCTACGCCCCCCGCGCAACCATCTACAACACTATCTTCTCCTCGACCTCAGGCAGCACCGTCACCGCCGCCCTTCTCAAGAACACGATTCGGACCGAAACCACCGCCCTTGACACCACCACCTACCGCCCGGCCGCCACCTCACCCGCCCTCAACGCAGGCACCACCTCGTCCCCCTATATCGCCACCGAAAACGACTTCTCAGGGAATCAGCGCCTCAACGGAACTATCGATATTGGTGCCGTCGAATGGTGGCTGCCCAAGCCCCAAACCCCGACCGTAGCAATCGACGAAAATACCTACTCCGCGACTATCACTTGGCCCGAAGTATTGGATGCAAACCAATACCAGATCGCCGGAGAAACCACCGCACAGACAACCATCCGCATTGGCAATCTCGTGCCGGGAATTACCTATACCAGTATCCTCCGCGCCGTAGCCACAAATGTAAGCAACTGCCAGAACTGGTCTGAATCAGACCCTTTCACTTATACCATCCCCGTCCGACTCGACCTGTCCCCCCGCACCCCCACAGCAGTCTTTCCCGCCGGGACCC
Source organism: Kiritimatiellia bacterium (assembly GCA_034178815.1). GTDB lineage: Bacteria > Verrucomicrobiota > Kiritimatiellia > RFP12 > DVOR01 > JAXFQS01. The sequence continues at coordinate 679 of JAXFQS010000097.1, forward strand.
TAGACTTCAATGTAGCTTCCAACTGGATATGGACCGTCGAGTCCGACTCCAACTGGGCAACGCCCCTGCCCAATGACCACGGGTTCACCCTGCAGTACACACGAAACGAGGCCACCGCACCCCGCACAGCCACCTTGACCCTGCGCTCCGCCACCAAGATATTGACCACAACTTTCACCCAGACCGGCAACAACCAACTCCCCCCGCCCTTAGCAGGTTTTGCGGACAATCCTTTCAAGAACCAGGTCACAATCCCTCTTTCCCAGCCTGACAATGCTACCGACCTTCCTGTCGAGGGCACTCTAGTCTACACCCTCGATGGTACCGACCCGACGCTGGAGAATGCGGTCGGAAAAGTCTCCGGGAGAAGGCTTGCTCTCGAAGCGACTCTTACCAACGACGCTCACCTCAAAGCTCGTATCATCTCCTCCTCTGCCGCCTATGCCGACTCCGCGATTCTAGCAACCAATTTCTTCCGTGCTTGGCTTCTGTCGGTCGATGGTGCTGAACGGGGTTGGCACACGAAGTGGGCTTCCATACTCCTTGAAGCGCCGGCGCGAACGGGATACCGTTTTGCCAACTGGAGCGGAACTATCGAAAGATCCGACAACCCGCTTTCATTCACTATGCCTGCGGGGGATGTCAGCCTTTCTACGACCTACACGCTTTTGCCTCCAACGCTTGTTTCCCCAGCCAATGGTGCGGTAGTCAAAGGTCAAATTCGGCTCTCGATTGCGCACTCTCTTCCGGTCGAGACGGTACGCTGGTTTCTGAACGGTTCTCAGGTTGCGGAGACCGCCTCGGCTTCTCTCGATGCGACCGCATGGGTGGCTGATGGCGAGAACAGTTGGCACGCACGAGCCTTGATTGACGGTCAGTGGGTAGACTCCGCATTGGCTCGTTTCACCTTCCTTCGGAGTTGGCCGGTTGTGGTCGATGGTGCTACCAACAGTTGGCATACAAAGAATGAAACCGTCCAACTTTCTGCACCGACGCGAACGGGATACCGTTTTGCCAACTGGAGCGGAACTATCGAAAGCTCCGACAACCCGCTTTCCTTTGCGATGCCGGCCGCGGAGGTTATCCTCAACACGACCTACTCGCTCCAACCTCCGACGCTTTCCGCGCCCGCTGACGGCGCTGAAACCAAAGGCCATGTCACTCTCGCGATTACCCATCCGCTTGCCATTTCGTCCGTACGCTGGTACATCAATGACACCCTAGTCGAAGAGACCTCGTCCACTACCTTCGATGCGACCGCCCATCTTCAGTATGGTCAGAACTCTTGGCGCGTCGAAGCGCAAATCGACGAACAATGGGTTGAATCCGAAACGGCATCCTTCACCCATCTCCAGCCTGATGCCGTCCTCGTTTCCCCCACTGGCGACAACTCCGATGGGCTGACCTGGCAAACCGCTTTCAACACCATCCAGGCCGCCGTCGACGCCGCGCCATCGGGCGGCACCGTGCTCGTCACCAATGGCACCTACTCCACGGGAGCCGTCCGGGCAACTAGCTCCTCTACGCGCCTGCTCATCACCAAGTCCATTACAATCCAGTCGGTAGAAGGTGCGGCCAAGACCATACTCCAGGGGGCGGGAAAGGAAGCTTACAATACGACCAATTCCTTGCAAACACTGACCATCGAAGGTGCCAACCTCAGTGTCCATATCCTGGGTATCACCTTCTCCGGGGGAGCCAACCTCTTCAACGAGGGCGGAGGTGCCATCGCAATCAACGCCGAGGACTCCACAATCCATATTGCCCGGTGCGCCATCGAATCCTCAGAAGCCGACTTCGGTTCGGCTCTCTACGCCGGCGGCAGCAGGCTTGACCTCACCCTCTCGTCCTGCCTCATCTGCGACAACAGCGGCGACTACACCCTTTGCTCCGAGGCCATCGACTCGCAAACCAGACTCGTCAACTGCACCATCGTCCAGAACACCCCAACCACGACGCCCGTCTACGGATTCACCGTGCGCAATACCCTTCTCGCGGCCAACAGCGCCAACACGCTCAACACCGCAACCGACGAAGGCAACAACCACCTCGCCGCATCCACCTCGCTCTTCACAAATCCCTCCGGCCACGACTACACCCTGCGAAACACAGCCGTCGACTGCATCGACAAAGGCCATACCGCAGCCGCCGTCGACACCCTCGATCTAGCTGGAACCGGACGCGTTCAAGGCGTTGCCGTCGACATTGGCGCCTACGAATATCCCGCCGGAAAAAACCACACCGCCAAAGGCACCCCCTACAGTTGGATTCTTGCCTACTATCCCGATGCCGCAGGCGACCTAGAGACCTTGGATCTTGAAGATCGCGACGGCGATGGCTTCCCCACCTACGAAGAGTATATCGCCGGCACAGACCCCACCGATCCCGACTCCTTCCTCCGCGCCACCATACGCTTCGACGGCAACACTTGTATCATCGAACCCGCCCACGAACTGCCCCCGGATCGGATTGTCGAAATCCTCGGAGCGCCCACCCTTTCAGCCCCATTCACAGCCCCCACGAACGCGGCATCCCGATTCTTCAAAATACAACTCTCGCTACCGGACTAACCCTATGCCAACCCCCGATCTCCCCCTCGGAACCACCAATCACTTCCTGAAACAGTGGATTGCCGAAGACCTTGCAAACGGCGCCAACGACGCGACCGTCGTCACCCGTTTCCCCCCCGAGCCAAACGGCTGGATCCACATCGGACACGCCAAAGCCGTACATGTCGACTTCGGCCTTGCTCAAGAGTTCGGCGGCAAATGCCATTTGCGTATGGACGACACCAACCCGTCCAAGGAAACCGATGAATTCGTCGAACAAATCAAGAAAGACATTGCTTGGTTGGGCTATCAGTGGAGCGACTTCTTCTACGCCGCGGAAATGTTCGACACCATGTGGAACATCGCCGAAGAACTCATCCGCAGAGGCCAAGCCTATGTCTGCCAACTCACCCAGGAAGAGTGGAAAGAGTATCGTGGCGTCCCGACCCGCCCGGGCAAACCGTCCCCCTACAGAGACCGTAAGCCTGAGGAGAACCTCGAACTCTTCCGCCGCATGAAGGCTGGCGAGTTCGCCGACGGCACCATCTGCCTTCGCGCGAAGATTGACATGGCATCCCCCAACATCCACTTCCGCGACCCAGTCCTTTACCGTATCAACCGCACCATTCCCCACTACCATACCGGCAACAAATGGTGCTGCTACCCAATGTACGACTTCGCCCATCCCATCGAGGATGCCCTAGAGGGAGTCACCCACTCTATGTGCACCCTAGAGTTCGAAGTTCACCGTCCTCTCTATGACTGGGTTGTCGACAGGCTCGACGAAATGGGCCTCCTCGTGGTTCGAAACGGAAAGAAAATTAGGCCCAAACAGCGCGAATTCGCGCGCTTGAACCTAACCTACACGGTGATGAGCAAGCGCCTCCTTCGCCAGCTTGTCGAAGAGCACCATGTATCCGGCTGGGATGACCCCAGAATGCCGACCATCGCGGGCCTTCGCCGCAGAGGTTGCCCTGCGGCCGCTGTGCGCAACCTGTGCGAGCGGGTAGGCGTCTCCAAGTACGAAAGCGTGACCGACTTGGCCCTTTTGGAGTTCTGCATCCGGGAAGATCTCAACAATACGGCATTTCGCCGCATGGCCGTGCTCGACCCTGTCAGACTTGTTATCGACAACTACCCCGAAGACTTCGTCGACCAACTCGACTTGCCCAACCATCCCGCCAATCCAGAGATGGGATTCCACCAAGTTCCTTTCGGCAAAGAACTCTGGATTGAACGCGACGACTTCCGCGAATCCCCCGAACCAGGCTTCCACCGTCTTTTGCCTGGAAAAGAGGTCCGCCTACGCGGCGCTTGCATCTTCAAGTGCACCCACATCGAGCACGGCGCCAATGGCGAACCAATCGTCCATGGAACCTACGATCCCAATTCACGGGGGGGCAATGCTGCGGATGGCCGCAAGGTCAAGGGGACGATTCATTGGGTTTATGCGCCGGAAGCCCTTTCAGCCGAATTTCGCCTCTATGACCGCCTATTTACCCAACCCGATCCATTGGCCGAAGAGCACGGCGGATTCCTAAATTGTCTTAACCAGGATTCGCTCAAAGTGAGCCGGGGTTATGTTGAACCCTCCCTGCGCGAAGCCAAGCCGGGCGAGCGTTTCCAATTCGAGCGTCTGGCCTATTTCTGCGCTGACGAGAAGGACTCGACAACCGACCATCTAGTCTTCAACCGAACAGTCACTTTGCGCGAAAGCAAGTAGCGGCAGACGGAAATGTTTGACTGGATTGTCCGTCATGCACGGATTGCCGATGGAACAGGCGCACCTATCCGCCTCGGTGATGTAGCCATTGAAAAAGGTCGGATTGCCGCCATAGGCGACCTTTCGGCTGCAGCAGCCCATCAGACGCTGGATGCCCATGGTGCACTCCTCTGTCCGGGCTTCATCGATGCTCACACGCACTCGGACACCTTCATTTTGATTGAGCCCTTTGCCCCAAGCAAATTGGCTCAAGGCGTAACGACCGAAGTGTGTGGCAACTGCGGCGGGTCTGCAGCCCCTAAACTAAATGGTGTCAAACTGCCCTCCGATTGGGAAGCCTTGACCTACCCCCATTCCTGGCAAACTGTTGCCGAATATCGTGCAGCCCTTTCATCCGCCAAACCGGCTGTCAACATCCTCCTCTATGTAGGACACAACACCCTCCGCAAAGGAGTCTGCGGGGACGCTCCTCGTGCGGCTACTGAAGAGGAAGTCAAGTTGATGTGCCGCCGTCTGGAGCAAGCCTTGGAGGAGGGCGCTTGGGGGCTTTCAACCGGATTGGTCTATCACCCCGGCGTCCACGCCCGCCCGGAAGAGGTTCAGGCTCTAGCACGGACTGCGGCGCGGTTAGGCGGTGGCTACGCCACACACATGAGGAGCGAAGGAGATAGACTGCTTGAAGCCGTCGACGAGGTTCTGAACCTTGGTCGCGACTCGGGAATTCGCCTTCAAATTTCCCATCTGAAAACCGCGGGGCACAAGAACTGGTGTAAAATCGATGCCCTCTTGTCCAAGTTGAATGCGGCTCGGGCAGAAGGCTTGACACTCCATGCTGACCGCTATCCTTATCTGGCGGCAGGTACGGATTTGGACATCGTTCTGCCTGATTGGGCATCGGCCGGCGGGCGTGATGCAATTCTTGCCAATCTAGCCAATCCCACAAAGCGTCAACGCATTATCGACGAGTTGAATGCCTGCGAACGAGACTGGAATGCGGTTCAACTTGGAGGCACCTGGTCGGAACGAACCCGCACCTTCGCCGGGCGAATGCTCTCGGAGGTCTTTGCAACCAAAGGCAGCTGGCAATCGATAGGCGAATTGGTGGCTGAGATTATCGAATCAGATGGCACACGGACTTCGGCATTTTTCTTCGGTATGTGCGAGACGAACCTCGACCGAATTCTGCAACAAGATTGGGTCATGGCTGGAAGTGATGCGTCTCTTAGGTCGCCATCCGGCCCCTTGTCCATCGACTATCCGCACCCTCGTGCCTATGGCACCATGCCTGAATTTTTCCGCCGCGTAAAGGCATTTTCGACAACAGAGGAAGCCGTCCGGCGCATGACCGGGTTGCCCGCCGAAGCCTTTGGTCTCCATAACCGAGGGCTTGTCAAAGAGGGCTATGCCGCCGACCTTACGCTTCTGGACGAAGCGCTCTTTTCCGCAGGGGCGACCTATGCCAATCCGCGCCAATTTGCAAGGGGGGTGCGTGAGGTATGGGTCAACGGCGGGCATGCTTTCTCCAACGGCCAGTTCCTCAACGATCGAAGGGGCGTCTTTCTGGCTCGGGGCGAGGCATAATGGGGGATGCTGATGTGTTGGAAGCCCTGGAACGGTGGTTTGGATACCGTTCATTCCGTCCAGGGCAACAGGAGGCCATCCGCGACTTATTGGACGGTAAGCCTGTTGTACTGGTCATGCCGACCGGTTCAGGGAAATCGCTCTGTTTCCAACTTCCCGCTCTGCTTTTACCTGGCATCACGATTGTCATTTCTCCCTTGATTGCGTTGATGAACGATCAGGTTGAGGGACTGGTGCGGAAGGGAATTGCGGCGACCTATTTGAACTCGTCGTTGAGCCCGGGGCAAATGCAGGCGAGGCTGGAACAGATTGCTCTTGGAAAGACGAAGTTGGTCTATGTTGCGCCGGAGCGTCTTCGCAATCCTGCCTTCATCGACGCGCTCAGCCGCGTGGAGACAAGTCTGGTGACTGTGGACGAGGCTCATTGTATCAGCCAGTGGGGTCACGACTTTCGACCGGACTACCTTTCCATTCGCCGATTTCTCTCTTTGATGCCTAACGCCCGGACAATAGCGGTAACGGCAACGGCGACCCCTGGTGTGCGCGACGACATCATTGCGCAGTTGGGATTGGTTCAGCCTGCCGTCCATGTGACGGGTTTTGAGCGGCCCAACCTCTACCTCCAGGCCAGCAAGTGTCCTACGCACCAAGCCAAGTTCCTGCGCGTGCTGGAGTTGGTGCGCGCCTACGGCAAGGGCATCATCTATTGTTCCACGCGGAAGATGACGGAACGGGTGGCAGATCTTCTTGCCGGGCGGCGGCTTTCGCCCATCATCTACCATGGTGCGATGGGGGATCAGGAGCGGGCACGGGCTGCTGACAGGTTTCTCCAGGAACGGGCTCCTGTGGTCGTAGCGACCAATGCCTTTGGGATGGGAATCGACCGTGCAGACATCCGCTTTGTTGCCCACTGGGACATTCCGGGCTCAGTCGAGGCCTACTACCAGGAGATTGGGCGAGCGGGGCGGGACGGGGCGCAGGGCTGGTGCGAATTGCTCTACAACTATGCCGATGTTCGTACGCAGCAATTCTTCGTCGATGCCGCCAATCCCAAGCCTTCCGATATTATCAATTTATGGCAGACGATTCGACAGGATTGCAGTTCGGGGCCTGTTGTCGACACGCACGAAGGGTGGGCGACCCGGGCAGGAATCAAGAACTCCATGACGGCCGGTTCAGCCCTCTATACGCTCGTCCGGGCGGGCTTGATCCGGCGCGAAAGCGTGCCCGGTTCGCGCTCCCAAAGCGTGCAACTCGACCCCGATGGCGATGCGCGTGTGCTGCCGGATTTGATGAGGCCTCTTGAGGCCAAACGGCGGGCGGATCAAGACAAGTTGGATACGATGGTTCGCTACGCGGGGTATCGCCGCTGTCGCCACCAGTTCATACTCTCCTACTTCGGCGATGCAACCCGTACCTGCGCGGGATGCGACAACTGCCGACGGCGCAAGGCTCGGCCGGCCGCGCCCGTCGATTCCGACCGCCACACGCTACTGGCGAAGATTCTCTCCTGCGCCGGGCGAATGAGCGGAAAGGGAACCGTTGACGACCTCATCGAGACCCTGCGCGGAGAAACCGCAAACGAGGACTTCCGACAACTCTCCACCTTCGCCTTGCTCAAAGCGTGCGAGCCAAACGAACTCGACGAGCAGATTGCCGTGCTCCGTTGGAACGGACTCCTTCGGGTCGCTCCGGACGGGCGCGTCGCACTCACCTTTGCCGGGCACGACTTCGCCATCCGGAAGTTAGACATTCCCCTCCCCGCCGGAATTTCCTAGCCACCAGCGCCCCCCATTGGTTCCAACCAACCGCCCCCATTCCTAAATACCATACCGGTCGCAAGGTTGCTACCTGTCGCATCCGCTCAAAACAGCGTCAGAAAGAGGGTGATTCCCGCCGCGCCAACGACATTTGAGCAGGGGGGACGATTCAGGCTTGCAACACGGCGTAAAAAGGGATAAACTAGCCATTCGCGTCGAGAACCCAACTTCGAGAAGTGGAGCCAACCATGAGCCAACCGGACACCCAAATGCCCGCTACCCCTTCCGAGGCCGAACTGCCTTACACCCCCTACGAATCCTCCGCCGACTTCCTCTATCAGGGCGAGCACGAAGCAAGCGCCACAACCGTCCGGATTTTCGACTTCGCCAGCGGCAGTCTGGAGGAAAGCGTACCCTCCTCTTTGGACGACATCGCCGCCCACCTCGGGTCGGACGCATTGACCTGGATTGACTGGGTCGGTCTCAAAGACGCCAAGCTCCTTCAACGGCTCTGCGAGCGCCTCGGACTCCACCCCCTGCACATCGAAGACCTCCTCCACATGGATCAGCACCCTCGCGTCGAAGACGAAGAGGACTACACCCTAGTCTTCCTGCGCAAACTCTACCGGCCATCCAAAGACGACGAACTCCAATCCGACCAAATTGCCTTCATCATCACCGACCAGGAACTCATCACCATACGCGAAAGTAGCGACCACGACCTCTTCCTCCCCGTCCAGTCCCGCCTGCGCAACAGCCGCGGCCGCATCCGCAATATGGGTTCCGACTACCTCGCCTACTCCCTGCTCGATGCCATTATAGACGGCTACTTCGCCATCTTGGCCGATTTGGAAGACCGCATCGAGGATGTTCAGGACGAAATCCTCGCCAAGCCAGACCCCGATTTGATGATCAATATGCACCGCATCCGAAGCGACCTGCTCATCGCGCGCAAATCCCTCTGGCCGCTCCGCGAAGCCGTACTCGCCCTAGAGCGTTCTCCCGCTATCGGAACAGAAACCGAACTCTTCATGCGCAACGCCTACGACCACACCATCAAACTCGCCGACTCCCTCGACTTCACCCGAGACCTGCTCAACGCCGCAATGGAATCCTACATGACCGTGATGAACAATCGCATGAACGAAACCATGCGCCTGCTCACCGTCATCTCCCTCATCTTTATGCCCCTGACCTTCATCTCAGGTGTCTACGGAATGAACTTCCGCCATATGCCCGAACTCGAATGGGTCTATGGCTACCCCACCTTCTGGATTGTCATCGTCCTCATCGCGTCGGGAATGATCTACTTCTTCCACAAACGCAAATGGCTTTGACCCATCAGCGCCGAACCTTCGGACTCCCGACAAAGTCACGCGGCCCCGAATAATTGTAGCGATAGACCACCCCGGTTGGCTCCTCCGCCAAATACGAATTCCCCTTCGAATCCATCTGGGAAACATAGCGAACCCCCTCCGCGACAGTTGCCCGACCGAAGCGGTCGCACTTCACAACCCGATGCCCATGAGCCGTATATCGGACAGATTGCCCCGAATCATTCTGCCGCAGGCAACCCGTCAAAGCGCCGTTGGATGCATACGAAAAGGTCTCCTTCCAGCGCTTCGCCGGGCCAAACCAAGGGTCTGAGTAGCCCCCGCCACGATAGTCTATAGACCTCAAAACACCGGCTTCATCGTAAATCCGTCGCTCGCACGGAATATCGCAAAACGAGAGTATCGCCGGACAGGAATAGACACCAGCCGGCGAAACAGCAAAAACACCAATGTCGATCCTCGCGGTAGCCTGCCCGAATTCATTGGTAAAGACACCGTGCCAATCGACTGCAACCTCCATATTCGCCCCATCCTGAGACAACGACTTTAGCGACACCTTTCCAGGCGGTGCCTGCAAAATCCGCCACTCGATGCGGCTCGCCCCGTGCGTTTTAACCTTCACCGCCAAAGTATCCCTAAACCGCTTGGATCGGCTAATGCGCGAGACAGACAAAGGCACCGAAAAGTGTCCGTTCTCTGGCACATCATCCCGCATTACCTCTAAGGAAATAGACGGGAAGTCATCAGCCCGGAAACGCTGAGCCAAGGTCAGCGCAGTGCCCCGTCGCACACTGTTTGCCGCAAATGCCGCGCGGTGGTTCCGAGGCTCAAGATACCCACCTCCCATCGAAGCACGCAGTATCATCTGCACCGCCGCAGACAATTGTCTGCGTCTAATCAGGGCATCCCGTTCCGACGGAGGCAAACTAGCAATCACCCATGCGGCCGTCTCCAAGAAGGGGCGTTCACTCCAAGAAGACCCCTGCGAAGCGACCCAGTAAGGCGTATTTGCCGTTAGCCAGTCCGCAGTGGATGTGAAGTCGCGATGGGCCGGATAGAAAGCCAATGTTCCCAGTTCGAAGAGGCGCACCTGATTCGGCAACTGGGCAAAATCCAATGTCACGAGACTACGAGGCAAACTACGCCAAAAGATTGGATGTTCCTGCGCCATGGCGCAGTTTGCCAGGCAAGGGGCAAAGCCTAACCCGCCACAGAGAAAGAGTGCATTCGGCCACCCAATCGAAGCCCCAACAGCGAGGGCCTCTTCTGCCCATCGAACTGAGTAGAGGTTAGGCACATTGCCGACACGGGCAAGCGAATGTCCCCCATCACGATTATCATAGAACAATGGCAGACTAGCGGCTTCGAAATGCGCCATCAAGAGTCCATTCGCCATATTCAAAACGGCATTCGTCACGGAAACCAAGGCAGGCGCTTTTGGCTTCAGCCGATGCAAAACAATTGAAGCGGAAGGTTGCTTTCCAGAGACGCCCGCCAGCGAAAGAATCTCACGATAGCGCGGCAATCTGCGGATACTTCTCAAATCCGGGTCTTCCTCCAATTTCACCACATCCCGGAATCCGAAATCAACTGCCCGGGCGAGTTCGGCGAGCGCCTCCTCGCGGTTATCCTCCAACGCCAGGGCACAGGCCAGATTGTAGTGCCACAGACAGTCGTTCGGGTAGAACTTGATCCCGTTCCGAGCCGCGACTTCCATTCGGGGCGCATCCTTCCCACGGGATGCCAGGATGAATGCTGCAAGGGCCTTTCCATGCTCAGGATAGGTCTTCCAACCCGCAAATGGATTCCCGAAGAGGGTTGACGCCACAAGGACAACAGTTATGCAGAAGCGGAGGCTTTTCATGGGCCAGACAACTCCCGACGAGCAACCGCGGCATCCTGCCGTATCTGCGCGACCAACTCCGCCTCCGTCGCGAACTTTTTTTCGGAACGGATATACGCGACGAATTCGACTTGTACCTGTGAGCCATATTCGAGGCCCTGAGCCGGCGGGTCAAATGCGTGCACCTCGACCTGGGGGTGTGCCAATGCGCCAACGGTTGGATGGATGCCAAAGTTAGCGACAGCGGGAAGCCGAATCCCATCAGCCGTGCGTAGCCAGACGGCATAGACGCCAAAAGGTGGGGCAAGGTCGCGAGGATAGGGAAGATTGGCTGTTGGGAAACCCAATGTCCGCCCCCGCTGCTGCCCTTTTCCAACCACCGACTCTATCAACCAAGCGCGGCCCAGCATGGCTCGGACTTCAGTCATTCGTCCGGCTTGAACGGCAGCGCGGATACGCGTACTGGAGACCGGAAGGTTGCGGTAGTAGGCGTAGGGAACTACCTCTACGCCGAGCCCCAAGGGGCGACCCAATTCAGCCAAAAGGTTCGGCGTTCCGGCGGCTCTTGCGCCGAATCTCCAGTTCTCCCCACACAGCAGGAGACACCGGGCGGAAGGGGCACTTTTGGGAAGAAGATGTGCCAAGAAGTCGGCAGCCGGAATGCGCGCAAAGTCACGCGTAAAGCGGAAGAGCAGGGCTCCATCGATACCCGTCTGCGCCAGCAAGCGCAACCGTTCTTCACGGTCGGTCAAAAGCAGGGGGCGGCGCGTGGGCGCCAAAACTGAAAGGGGGTGTTCGTCAAATGTCAGGGCCCAGGTTTCGCCCCCGAGTTCCTGCGCCCGATGCCGTGCCTGGCGAAGCAGAAGTTGGTGTCCTAGATGGACGCCGTCGAAGAATCCGGCGGCCAAAACCAATGGCGCATTCGTGGCGAAAAGTTCTTCTGGATCATGGATCAGGCGCATTACCACCCCATGATGTAGAAGAGCACGGCGAAGAGGCCGTCCGCCACGGCAATCAGGATAATTCCGCTCACCACGGAGGAGGTTGTTGCGGTTCCGACCGCCGCCGCATCGCGGCCAGTATCCAATCCGCGCAAGCATCCGACTGCCGCCACGAGCAGGCCGAACACCATAGCCTTGGCAAGCCCGCCTAGGAGGTCGCCGTAGGAGACGAAGTGCTGCAGTTGGGTGCAGTAGAGCGAGAAACTGAAGCCCATCATTCTCATCACGATCAACCCGCCGAGGAGCCCAGCCACATTGGCGAAAAGGGTCAAGACCGGCATGACTAGGATGCCCGCCAAGACGCGCGGTACGGCCAGCAATTGAAGCGGATTGAGCCCCATTGTCCGCAAGGCATCGAGTTCCTCGTTGACTTGCATCGTGCCGATTTCCGCCGCGAAGGCGGAGCCCGAGCGCCCTGTCAGCATAATGGCCGTAATCAATGGTCCGAGTTCGCGCACGAGAGAGATGCCCAGCAGGCTGGCGACATAGATTTGCGCGCCGAACATCTTCATTGGAATCGCCGACTGGAACGCCAGGATCAAGCCCAACAGAAAGCCGAGCAGCATAACGACGGGAAGGGCGTTGACGCCGGCTGTCTCGCACACTTGCCAGAAGTCGCGCCAGCGCAAAAGGCCTGGACGCCGCAACACCTTTAGAAGGCAGACGGTCAATTCTCCAATATAGGCGATTGATCGCAAAGTCTGACGCCAGTTGTGATGCGTCTGCCGCCCCAGTTCCGCCACGGCGGCAACCGGGAGCGAAACCTTTCCCTCCGGTGCCGCCTCTGAGGCAGCCTGGGTCGCCAGTTGGCGTCGATAGGAGTCCAACTGGGCGGCTATTGCCTCGGACAGCCCCTCGATTCGACATATTCCTCCCGCGTTGCGGATACGCGCCTCGATGGCCTGCAGCAAGGCAATGCCCGTCCCCGTGCAACGTGTCAATGCTGATGCATCGATCTGGTAAAGCTGGGGAACGGGGAAAAAGGCACCATACGCCCTCCAAAGCGGCGCAGAGGTGCTGGAGTCGAGTTCGGACGGCAGACGAATCACACCGTCAACCGCCAACGCTTCAATAGGTGCCTTCATCAAGGGTTGATTGGTGTCCACCCCTAACGGCGAGAGGTTGATACCGATTCGGTCAAGATCTGCGTACGACGCTGGTCAATGGCTATGAAGGAAAGCCGATTGCGCATAATCGCATCGCACACCGGTTCGTCGAGAAAGTAGATGCCCTTGCTCTGTAACGCCTTCAGCAGTTCCCTACCCTTGTGCGAGGCCCGCATCGCCGTTGGCAAAGCCTCAATCAATTGCCGTCCAGTCTGGTAGGTGCCTGTCGTTCGCGTGTGTGTACGTCCCACCATCAAAAGACACCCCTGCTGGAGACGGTCGTCATAAATCTTAGCCAGCCGCGCCATCGACTGGCGGTGACGCACCAAGACATCGGCAGGAGGAAGTTGGACGGATTCCGCGGCAGGCTTAGGGGCGGCGGCTGTTGCCTTTGCAGACTTGACCTCATCCTCGTCCAACAAGAAAGCATCCTCTGATTCTGAGGAAGTGGGGGACGAGGGTGCGGTCTTTGGCTGGCTAACCGACGCATCGTCGAACGAAAAGAAATCGTCCCCCCCCGCGGATGGCTTCGAAGATGTATTGACCGCTTTTTGCGCGGGCGCGGCGCCCCCACTCTTTGAACTGTCGAATGCTAGCGGACAGTCAATCAACTGTCCGTTCAGATAGATTCCATTGCCCTTGTATTCGACCGTGTAGGGAGGCTTGACATATAGACCATTGATGAAAACAAAACCCGTACGACAAGGCTTCCCCCGCCAGGAACCCAACGCATCAACCACGCCTTGCGGCGGCAAGTCGCAGCTCCCAATCTCAAGACGCTGCCCATACGCCGCAATGGCGCAACACACCATCCCGACGGTCAGCAATCGTCTCAAATCGAACATAGGCGTACATTCCCTTGTTACCGTTGCAATTAAAAAGCCCCATCCTGCCGTAGCACGGAATCTTCTGAAACCCTCAGTGAACGAGGTGGACACGCTTGGCACGCCTTCGGGTAGTCCGCAAGGGACCGCCACTCCAACGCAACTGGAAGCACATCCTTAAAGAAACGTAGGTCAGAAAAAACTCGTCGATTCGCGAACAAGACAGAGCCCACTAGGACTCCGGCAAGAGCCGGAAATGGTCAATTCTCCCGAACCTCAATCCCCAGCACATCCTTGACCGTCGCAACAATGGTCGAGACGGCAGCGCGGACTTCCTCGTCCTTGAGGGTACGGTCTGGAGCCTGGAAGTAGAGGGAGTAAGCAAGGCTTCGGAAACCTTTCTTCATCTCCTTGGGAAGGAATATATCAAATAGCTCGATTCGGGTCAACTCTTTCGGAGCCTTTCTACGAATGGCATCAAGTATCGCGGCATGGGGAACCGTATCCGGCGCAACCAGCGCAAGGTCTCGTTTGACCGCAGGGAAGAGCGGCGGTGCAACAATGGGCTTGACGGCATCCAGTGTAGAAAGAAGCGCCGCCGGCTTGATTTCCGCCAAAACCATCACAGAGGTCAAGCGGAACTTGTGACGGATGACGGCAGACACCGCGCCAATCAGCCCCAGCCGCTGCTTGCCAAGAAAAACTTCCGCAGCAAACCCCGGCTCCATTGCTGGATGATCGATATTCTTGTAGGTCAACGCGGGGGCATGGGTTGCTACGGCAAGACGATCGAGAATACCTTTAATCCAAAGAAGTCCTTCGTCATTGCTGACGGGACGGCGCCTATCGAGAGCGGAGCGGCCAAAAGGCCCTATCAGACCAATAGCCAACCGCTCCTCCTCAAATGTGTGGCCTTTGCACGCGCCAAAAACGCGCCCAGTCTCGAAAAGACCGCAACATTCGATTTGGCGCGAGGCGTTTCGCCCCAGCGAACCAATCATTTGCGGCAACAGGCTGGGACGCATCACCCCGTACTCCGAACTGACCGGATTGGGAAGGACTAGGCGCATTTGGCAATCGCGTGGGTCAAACGCATCCAGTTCCTGCTCGGAGAGAAAACTGTAATGCATTGCCTCTGTCAACCCTGATCCAATCAGGACATTGCGCAGGAATCGCTTAGCCTTGAAGGATTTGTCACTGAGCGTAGAAACAACCGGAATGGACGGCAAGCGGTCTGGGATGGCGTCTAATCCGTTGATACGGGCAACCTCCTCGATTAGGTCGGCAGGGCGAGTCAAGTCAAGTCGCCAACTCGGAATGGTGAAGGTCGCCTCTGTGGGAGATTGGTTGGCAAGAACCAGTCCCAATGATGAGAGAATGCCCAAGACTTTCTCATGCGGAATGGCAATCCCTATTACCTCATCTACACGGCTGAAGGGTAGTGTAATCTGAACCGGTGTTGTATCGCGGTTGTCCACATCAATCAGCCCCTTTGCGACGGTGCCGCCGCCATACTTTTGGAGGAGGTGGACGGCACGACGACTGGCCCAATCCGCCAAATCCGGATCGACACCGCGTTCATAGCGGCGGCTGGCTTCAGAAGCAAGACCAAGCGCGGTTGCCGTGCGTTTAATGGAGGGGGCATCGAAAAGGGCCGACTCAATGAGAATCGCACCTGTTTCGCTGGTGATTTCCGTTTCTTCCCCCCCCATCACGCCAGCGACGGCCACAGGACGATTCGCATCGGCAATCAGCAACATGGACGCATCCAGTTTGCGTCCAACGCCATCAAGGGTCTTGATTTGTTCACCATCCGCAGCGCGACGAATGACAATCGTATGGTCGGCGAGGGTGGTATAGTCGAATGCGTGGAGTGGCTGTCCACACTCAAGCATGACATAATTGGTCACATCGACGGCCAAGCCGAGAGAACGCATGCCGGCTTGCTCCAAACGCGCCTGCATCCAAGGCGGCGTCGGGGCGCGATGGTTGAAACCCGTAATGATGCGTGCTGTGTAGCGAGGGCAGAGATCTGTGGCTTCCACGCGCACCGCCGCAAGCGTCTCAACCGGAACCTCGCCTTCAGGGAAATCGATCTCTGGCTGACGCAGGGGGCGCCCCAAAAGTGCGGCAAATTCCCTCGCAATACCGCGCACGGAGAGGCAGTCAGGGCGGTTCCAGGTAATCTCCAAATCGAATACCGTCTCGCCCTTGGGAAGGATTGTCTGGAGCAAAGTGCCGGGGTGGAGGGAGTCATCCAGTTCCCAAATGCCCTCGTGGTCGCCATCAACCTTGAGTTCGCGCTTGGAGCAGAGCATGCCGAAGGATTCAACCCCACGCAACTTGGCCTTCTTGATTTTGAAGCCACCATCGGGAATCACCGCCCCAACCTTGGCGAAAGCCGTGGTCAAGCCGGTTCGGGCATTAGGCGCACCACAAACAACTTGCCATTCTTGCTGGCCATCAAAGACTGTGCAGACATGCAGGTGGTCGGAGTCGGGATGGGGGAGACAAGCGCGAATCTGAGCGACGACAAAGTGTTCGTCCAGGGCAGGTGCCGAGGTTTCAATGCCTTCTACCTCTATGCCGGAAAAAGTGAGTTTGTCGGAAAGGTCTTGGATGCTGAGGTCGGAAAGGTCGACAAAGTCTTGAAGCCAACTAAGCGGGATTTTCATAGGGGAATCTCGGTGGAAACTAAGCGAGCTGGGAGAGGAAGCGAATGTCGTTCTCGTAGAGCCATCGGATGTCGGGAATGCCGTACTTAATCATTGCGATGCGCTCCACGCCCATACCGAATGCATAGCCGTAGACATCAGACGGATAGCCGACGAATCCGTAGACATTGGGGTCGACCATGCCGGCACCCGCAATCTCGATCCAGCCGCTCTGCTTGCAAACTCTGCAGCCTTTTCCGTGGCAGACATGGCAGGTAAAGTCGACCTCGACGCTCGGTTCGGTAAAGGGGAAGAAGTGGGGACGGAAGCGGACGCCGGTCTGCGGTCCCATCATCTCACGGGCAAAGTAGGCAAGGGTCGATTTGAGGTCGGCAAGAGAGACCGGACGGGTATCGACATAGAGGCCTTCTATCTGGTGAAAATTGGCCGAATGGGTGGCATCGGTGGTGTCCCGGCGATAGCAGCGCCCGGGATTGATGATGCGCACCGGCGGCTTGTTGGTCAGCATCGTGCGGATCTGAACCGGGGATGTCTGAGTGCGCAACAATTTGTCATCATCCAGCCAAAAGGTATCGGACGGATCCATCGAAGGGTGATGAGCCGGGGTGTTGAGCGCGGTGAAGTTGTTGAACCTCGTCTCTATGTCTGGACCATCGGCCACGGTAAAGCCCAATCGGGCGAAGATTGCGGCGACTTCCTCTATGACCCGGGAGATGGGATGAATGGCACCGGCGAGCGGCCATTGTCCCGGCAGCGAGGCATCGAAGGGGGCCTTTTTCGGTTCGGAACCGGTGGCGGATTGCTTGGCTTTGAGGACGGATTCAAACTCCGTCCGCCAGGCCTGTAGGAGTTTACCGAAGGCTGGGCGGTCGGCAGGAGGGATCTCCTTCATTTGGCGCACGAGGCCAGTGAGGACGCCATTGCGGCCGAGGGTTCGCGCCCGAAGTTGTTCGACGGCGGTGGGGCTGTCAGCGGCGGCGAGTTCGGCAAGCGTGGTGTTCTTGAGCTGTTCGACTTCCTGCAGGGTCATGGCGTTTTCTTCCGGTATGCTGGTGGCGGAAAAGAACAAACGGCCATTCCCGTGTTTTCGGGAACAGCCGCTTGACAATGCGCGTTTCCGGCTTTAAGCCAGAGCGGCCTTGGCTTTCTCGACGAGGGTCTTGAAGCCTTCTGCGTCGTGAATGGCAATCTCGGAGAGCATCTTGCGGTTGACGACGATGCCAGCCTTGGTCAGCCCTTCGATGAAGCGGCTGTAGGTGATGCCCAAGGGGCGGACGGCGGCGCTGATGCGGACAATCCACAGGCGGCGGTAGTCGCGCTTCTTGAGTTTGCGGTGGATGGTGGCGAGCTGCTGGGCGCGATTGACGGCTTCGGTTGCCAGACGGAACTGTTTGCTGCGGGCACCGTAGAAGCCCTTGGCGAGCTGTAGACGGCGACGGCGGCGTTCTCTGGAGGCGGGGGCGTTGGTGGCTCTCGGCATGGTAATTTCTCCTTAGTTGCCCTGAAGCATACGGGCGACCATTTTGAGGTTGCCTTCGTAGACAGTGGTGGTACCGCGCAGGTTGCGCTTGCGTCCACGGGGTTTGTAGCCGTTCAGGTGGGATTTGCCGGCCTGAGAGCGGAGCGCTTTGCCCGTGGCCGACATTTTGAACCGCTTGGTAGCGGCCTTTTTGGTCTTCATCTTTGGCATGATATGGCCTCTTGTGTGGATGTCCGGCGGCGCTGGCGGCAGTCAGCCTGAAAGCCGTTTCGAGCCGTGGCGGATAAGATTGGGAAAGGATAGCATAACGGCGGGGTTTTGTCCACTCGAATCGTCGCGATGAGGGCAGGATTTTTGCAAGAGGGCTGGAAGGTGGTAGGCACCTTTGGGGCGTTGGGGTTGGAACCTTTCGCTGACGGAGGTGGCAATCTATGACCAGACCTCCTGCCTACCCGCGGGAGGAATTGGTTCGTATCCGCATTGACGGGGGCTTGCTTGCCCGTAGAGGCGCCGATTGAAGTGCGAACGGCGAGTGGTTTTGCTTGCTATCGGTTTATAATAAGGTATAATGGATGGACGGCTCTTGAACCAGATGTCGACGAAGTTGGTTGACGCAGCATAGCAAAGATGGCCTCTACCGCCTGTCCGGCGGGGCGCGGGTCCGTGTTGCGTCCTTCGCCGCAAAGGGAGCCGCGAAGGTCTACCCGAAATGAGCAAACTCCCCACCCGCCATGTCTTCTCCTGCGAGTCCGTCAGCGAAGGACATCCCGACAAAGTCGCCGACCAGATTTCAGATGCCGTGCTCGACGCCTGCCTCGACCTCGACCCTAAGGCGCATGTTGCCTGCGAAACCGCCTGCGGCCCAAACCTCGTCGTCAACCTTGGCGAAATCAGCGGCAAAGGTTGCGAGAAACTCGACACCAAATCCATTGCCGCCGAAGTCATCAAAGAGATTGGCTACGACCGCCCCGAAGAGGGGTTCAGTTACGACACCTTCAACTACCTCTCCGCCCTGCACAACCAGTCGCCAGACATTGCCCAGGGCGTCAATCGCGGCAAGCCCGAACTTCAAGGCGCCGGCGACCAGGGAATGATGTTCGGCTACGCAACCGACGAAACTCCCGAGTTTATGCCCGCCCCGCTCGTCTGGTCGCACAAACTCCTTGAGCGCTTGGCCAAGCTCCGCAAGAAGGGTGACATCGACTACCTCCGCCCCGATGCCAAGGCCCAGATCGGAGTGCTCTACGAGAACGGGAAGCCCGTCGCCATTGAGAGCATCGTCATCTCCCATCAAACACTTGATGTCCCCCTCGACCGCATCCGCCAAGACCTCGTCGGCGTTGCTTACGACACCCTCCCCAAGAAGATGCTCGGGGCAAACACCAAGTTCTATGTCAACCCCACGGGCAAGTTCGTCGTCGGCGGTCCCTGCGGCGATTCCGGCGTCACCGGGCGCAAAATTATCGTCGACACCTACGGCGGCGTCGGGGCCCACGGCGGCGGCGCATTCTCCGGCAAAGACCCCTCCAAAGTAGACCGGAGCGCCGCCTACTACGCCCGCTATGTCGCCAAGAACATCGTCGCCGCCAAACTCGCCTCCAAGTGCGAAATCCAAGTGGCCTACGCCATCGGCGTCGCCAAACCCCTCTCCATCAACATCTCCACCTGCGGCACCGGGAAATTGCCCGACGAACAACTCGCCGAAGCCATCCTCAAAAGCGGACTCTTTGACTTCCGCCCTGCCATGATTATCCAATCGCTCGGCCTCCTCGAACGCACAGGCTGGCGCTACCGCCAAACCTGCAACTACGGCCACTTCGGGAGAAAAATATTCCCCTGGGAAAAGACCGACAAAGCCGACGCGCTCAAAGAACTCCTCCCCCGCTAAAGCCACCAGCCCTATGCACAATTTCCAAGTCAAAGACATCACACTCGCCCCCCTTGGTCGCAAACTCATTGACATCGCCGAGAAGGAAATGCCCGGACTGATGGCCACCCGCGCCAAGTACGGACCAGGCCAGCCCTTGAAAGGTGCCCGCATCACCGGTTCACTTCACATGACCGTCGAAACGGCCGTGCTCATCGAGACCTTGCAGGCACTTGGCGCATCCATCCGTTGGGCATCCTGCAACATCTTCTCGACCAACGACGCCGCCGCTGCCGCAGTAGCAGACAAGGGCACGGCCGTCTTCGCCTGGAAGGGAGAAACGCTAGAGGACTACTGGGATTGCACCGCACGGGCGCTGGTCTGGGAAGACGGCCGCGGCCCCGATCTCATCGTTGACGACGGGGGCGATGCCACTCTCTTTCTCCACCTTGGATACCAAGCCGAAACCGAAGGAGCAGCCTTCCTCGACCAGCCGTCCGAAAGCGAGGAAGAGGCCATTCTCAAAGCACAAATCAAGCGTACGCTGACCCAACATCCGGGCTATTTCAAGCAGGCCATTGCTTCCTGCAGGGGCGTTTCCGAGGAGACCACGACAGGTGTCCACCGGCTCTACCGGCTTGAAGCCGAAGGCAAACTTCTCCTGCCGGCAATCAATGTCAACGATTCCGTCACCAAGTCCAAATTCGACAATATCTACGGGTGCCGCGAATCCCTCGTCGATGGTATCAAGCGTGCGATGGATGTGATGGTGGCGGGCAAGCTCGCTTTTGTCTGCGGATATGGCGATGTTGGGAAGGGGTGTGCCGAATCGATGCGCAACGCTCATGCGCAGGTGTGGGTCTCGGAAGCGGATCCCATTTGCGCGCTCCAAGCCTGTATGGCGGGGTATAAGGTTGCCACCGTGGAGGATGCTTTGCCATATGCAAACATCTTTGTGACGGCAACGGGGAACTGCCATGTCATCACAGCCGAGCATATGAGCCGGATGCGCGACCAGGCCATCGTCTGCAATATCGGCCATTTCGACAATGAGATAGAGGTGGCCCGTCTCAAAGCTTGGCCTGGGGTCGTGCACACTAACATCAAGCCGCAGGTGGATAAGTATACTTTTCCCGACGGTCATTCCATCTACTTGCTGGCTGAGGGGCGGCTGGTCAACTTGGGCTGCGCCACGGGACACCCCTCGTTTGTCATGTCGAATTCTTTCACGAACCAAACGCTTGCGCAGATTCGGCTTTGGCAAGAACGGCATTCGATTGCCGTTCACCGTCTGCCCAAGAGTCTGGACGAGGAGGTGGCGCGTCTGCACCTTGGTCAACTGGGTGCGAAGTTGACGGTTTTGACCCAGGAGCAGGCTGACTATATCGGTGTCAAGCCCGAAGGTCCTTTCAAGCCTGACCACTACCGATACTAGGTGGAGATGCCTATGAAGTGGTTTCTCAACAATCTCGTCCTGGTTCATGTCTTGGCCATCTTTCTGCTCTATTCCTTCTTGGGCGGAGGCACGCGAGGCGAATGGTTGAAGCTCTGGGCTCCGTGGCTGACGCTCGCGACGCTTCAGGCGCTGATGCTCTTTCCTCAGCAGAAGAAGAGCGAAAACCTTTTCCAGGCGCGGCTTCGGGCATGGACGGGATTCTTCCGCGATCCGCTTCTCTGGCTCACGCTCGGGCTTGCACTTCTGCTCGGGGTTCAGGCGCTCAACGGCCCCCGCCAGTTGGTCTACCTCAAGGAGACGCTCTCGTGGATTTACTCCGCGCCGCCGGTCTCTTGGCTACCCGGTTGCGTGAATCCATCCGAGGCGGCCTGCGTCCTCTGGTGGTTTGCGCCCGTACTCGCCGCCGTACTAGCGGCCAAGCATGGGCTGCTCAAGCGCTCCAAGCGTCTGTTGCTTGAACTGATGTGCTGGTCGGCGGGCGTGCTCTCCCTTCTGGGGATTGTGCAGTATATCAACGGCTCCTCCTTTCTGCACGGTTCCCTGAAACTTCCGAGCCACTTCTTCGCCTCTTTCGGCTACCCCAACTTCGCCGCCGCCTACTTCGTGCTGGCGACAATCATCTGCATCGGAATCGCCATCTGGTACCGCGATAATGATCGGGACGAGCGAGCCTACCAGCGCAACACCATCCTCATTCCGCTTCTGTCCAACGCCATCGGGGCCTCCCTCTCGCTCTCGCGCGCCGGCATCCTCTTTCTCGCCTTGACCATCCTAATCCTCGGCGGATACTTCCTGCTTCGCTCGTGGAAGCGCCTCGGGAGGGGCTCCCGGTACAAAGTCTACGCCATCGTCATCGCACTGATCCTCATTCTCGTTTCACTCTGCGGCAGCGCTCATAGGAACCCCACGATCGAAGAGATACGCACCACCGACTGGCAGTCGTTCTTTTCTCAGCGCATGACTGGTAACTACCAAGTCCAGTGCGCCCTTGATATGTGGCAGGACTATAGATTCTTTGGTTGCGGCGGATGGGGCTACCCCCACCTCGCCTACCAATACCTTCCCCAAGCAGAGTGGAAACGATTGCGCGCCACCGGACAGGCCAACGTCCACAACGACGCCGTGCAGTTCCTCTGCGAACACGGCATTGTCGGCCTAGGGCTGATGCTCGCCATCCTCGCCGGACTCCTCATTCCAATGACCCGCGCCTGGTGGCGATCCGCCAACCAGACCGACACCACCGCCATTCGCGCCATTCCCTGGGCATTCCGCTTCAACGCGGTGAGCACCGCTATGCTTTGGGCAACAACCATCATCCTAATCCACAGCACCTTCGATATTCCCTTCCGGAGCCCAGCCGTCCTGATGCTCTACCTCGCCGGACTCGTCCTCGCTCAAGGCTATGACATCAAGCGCTACGTCAACGAATCCGTACACTGACCCGCCCCGCCCCGCGAGCCGCATCCGACGCCTCCTCGCCTGCCTTCTTACCTATCTCTTCCCCCGCACCTGCCCACTCTGCGGACGCGAAAGCGACCGTGCGAACTCTCACATCTGCACCCACTGCGCCATCAAACTCATCCCAGCCCGGCACCCCTGCTCCGCCCTACGCATGACCCCCGCCGCCCGCACACTCGTCCACCTCCTCAAATACCGCAATGCCCCAGAACTCGCCGACGAACTCGGCGAACTCATGTGGCCCAAACTCCAACTCCTGCTCGAAGAACGCCCCATCGACCTCATCATCCCCGTTCCGCTCCACCCAAAGCGTCTCCGCCAGCGAGGCTACAACCAATCCCAACTCCTCGCCGAAGCCCTTACCCGACGCTCCGGCATTCCCACCGACACCACACTCTGCAAACGCATCGTCGCCACCAAGACACAGACCAACCTTACCCGCGCAGCCCGAGCCCGCAATACCCAAGGCGCCTTCCGAGCCATCCCCTCGCCACGCCTTCAAGGCACCCGAGTCCTCCTCGTCGACGATGTCATCACAACCGGCGCCACCACCGCCAACTGCGCGATCGCCCTCAAAAAAGCCGGAGCAAAGAAAGTCTACCCATTCTCTCTCCTCCACGCCTAGACACCAGCCTAGAGCCTTCAGCGCGCTTGAGTCAGAAGCCCCCCGATTGCCCCCTTCAGCAGAGCCACCCGCTCTGCAGGCGAGCCCTCACGATACCCACGAAGATAGGTCAACCGGCCTCCATAACTGTTCCCACTCCCCCAAGCAGGCGCCACATCCGTGGTAATCACACGCTTACCACGCTCAAGAGCCTCCGCCACCACTAGTCCAAAGTTCGATAGTATAAACTGTTGTCTGTAAATTCACTTTCAACGATGGAGAAGAGAAGCACAATTCCATAGAAGAAAGGAATACGACATGAACTCAAGCGACGCAAATAATACCCTAATTGATGAAATGATGTAACTGCTCATTGCCGAGAAAGAGAAAGCGTTCCCGACGATTCTTGCCAAGCTGTACAACCAGGCGATGATCGTCGAGCGTGAAACGCATCTCGGAGCAGGCTCCTACGAGCGCAGCGAAGGACGCGACGGCTACGCCAATGGCTTCAAGCCAAGAAACTACCAGACGTTTCACGGCAATCTCGAGCTCCAGGTTCCGCAGGTTCGCGGATCCTCGACGAAGTTCTACCCGAAGTGCTTG
>JAXFQS010000009.1:0-25932 GCA_034178815.1 Kiritimatiellia bacterium
TACCCCCCCCCAACCAAAAGCGGAGTTCCTTCGCACTCAATCGGGAAACCGCGCCCAACCGGCCCCAACACATCTACCACAGTCCCCGCCCCAACCAGCGACAACGCGTGCGATCCTGCCCCGACATCCTTGTAGAGCAGACGCAACACACCATGCTCAGCCCCGGCAATACTGAACGGACGGCGGAGGCGCGACGCCTCCAGTCCCGGCACCTTAACATGAACAAACTGTCCCGGTTGCGCCTCCCCCGCAATCTTCGGAAGTTCCAACAGCAACACACGATATGCACCACGAACCCTCTGATTCTCGATAACCCGTCCCGACTCCTGAATCATCATTTGCCAGCCTGCTTTCCCTTGCCATTCTCCGCGCATTCCGACTGCGCGTCCAAATAATCCTTGCGCGAGCGATACGATTTGAGCGTCGTATTCACCGCCGCCGCATACTCCATCTTTCCCTGCTGCGTCAACTCCTTCTGCAGACGCTCCAACTTCCCGAGCGTTGCAGCGAATGCCTCCACCACCGCCTTTGCCCTGGCACTCTTCGACTGCGCCAATTCACGCACGAGAGCAGCCTGGACATTAGCCAACTTCTGCGGCGCATCAACCACATGCTGACTTCCCAATGCGCGGTCTGCCTCGAAGCGTTGCATCTCCTCGCAGACGCTGGCATAGTTCTCGAAGTCCCCCATCTTCTGGTAGCTCCGGGCAACCTCCGCCAACTTGTCGAGATACCGTTGCTGTATCCCGAGCCCCCCCTCCTCAAACTTCTTCTCAATCTCCACAAGCCCCGCCTCAAGCTGATCGCGAATTCGCTCCAACTCGGGAAAAGTGCCACCGTTCGCCGAGACAGGCACCAAACCAACACTCAAAGTCGGACGAACCTCCGTGCTCTCGGCTTCCACAGATGCCAGCAACTTTTCCGCCTGAGCCTGATCCGGCAAACTCCGAACCCGCTTCATCTCCTCGTTGACGACCGTTGCCAGCCCCATCTGGTTGCCCTGCATCGCAACCTTCCGTGCTTCCGTCAAATCGGCAAGGTAGCGCCGGGCAGCAGAGAGATACCGCCGCCCCTGCCGGACACTTTGGTCAACTTGCAACTTGAGATACTTCTTCTGCAAATCTGTCACATCAGACGGCAACCCATCCCCAACCGCATCAAGCGTACGCTCCGAATCAAACCTCTTGATCTCCTTAGCAAATCCCTCCCATGCCTTAAAATCCCCCAACGGCTGAACCCTTTGGCACCCAGCCTCCAATTCGCGCTGATACTCCACTGCCAGCCAAGACTTGAAAACACGCTGGTCTGTGTCAATATCCGCAACCTGGCGCTCAAACTCCGTACGCTTCGCCACAATCTCGGCTGGCAATGGCGGCAATGGCTCCGCTCCAAGCACATTCCCCTTGGGCATAGGTGGCTCGAATGCCTTCTCAACAGCCCCAGGAGTCAGCAAGGCAGAAGCATAGAATGCCATAGGCCGCAGCCGATACAACTCCTTGGCAGGGCGGTATAACACTCTTAAAGCCCTCGGCAACCGTCCCTCGGGAGCAACCCGAATCCAACAGGGCAGAAGAAACGAGTAGATTGCCAGCACCAGGAGGACTACAGCCACACGCTGACGAACGCGAAGGAGGGCAAAATGCGTCGCAATGCGCTTGGCAAGGACTCGGCACTCTGCATTGTCTGCCCCGTAAGAATGGGATAACTCCGCAACCAGAGCCCTTGCTGACCCCCAGTCCTTATTGCGCATCAACCGCTTCGCCCGATCGAGATCCCTTGCGAGAATCAATCCGGGAATACGGTCCTCCTCACTCTTAAAGCAGTCGGGCTTCTCATTGAGTTCCCTCAATTCACGAATAAAGGCCAGAGTCCGCTCGTAATTCTCCGCCTTGAACTCCAATGGAATCTGATTGATCAAGCGGTTCCGCCGGAGGATTTTCTGCTCTGCCTGTTCCTTAAAGGATAGGGCTTGCTGAAGCAAATCCCGACCCTTCTGTCCCGCCGG
This sequence comes from Kiritimatiellia bacterium, assembly GCA_034178815.1. Lineage (GTDB taxonomy): Bacteria > Verrucomicrobiota > Kiritimatiellia > RFP12 > DVOR01 > JAXFQS01. The sequence goes on from JAXFQS010000009.1 coordinate 2,006, forward strand.
CTCAAAGCCATGCACGCGACCGGCATATGAGACCACGCGCTCGAAACGATGTTCCTCCATTGCCTTGTCCATACGCTCAAGCAGAACGGCCATTCCCTCATAGGCGCGGCGATCAGCACCGCAAACGGTGCAATACTGAACCCCGATAAAAGTCTCAGCCCCGCATTCGGGGCAATTCTCAGCACCCTCCCAACCGCATTCCACGCAGTAATGCGTCTCAATGGGGTTCACGGTGTCGCACCACTTGCACCGCCAGGTCTTCTTCACGGTCGGCTGTTCAATCTGCGCCTTGTTAAGCACCGCCTGCAAGGCTTCGACGAAGAGTACCACAGAAGACCAACGCGATTCACGCTCGGTCGCAAGGGCTTTAACGAGCACCTCCCGGACTGATGGCTGGACTTCCTGCTCCCGAAAATAGCGCGGATTCTTGGCCGTCAGGCAGAAATAGAGGATGGCCCCCAAGCCGTAGACATCCGAGCGGATGTCGGTTGTGCTGGCGTCTCGTTCCTGCTCGGGAGCGCTGTAGCCAAGAGAGAGAAGTTTCTCTCCGGGAACGGTCAACTTCCGGTTGGCCTCGCTCTCACCCTTGTTCTCAAGGCGAGCCAACCCAAAGTCGCAGATTTTAGGCTCCAGGTTCTTATCCAGGAGGACATTGCTCGGCTTCAAGTCTCGATGGATAACGCCGCAGGAGTGGGCATATTCGATGGCTTTCCCCAAGCGAATCAGAAGGGGAATGGCCTCCTCCAGGGTCATCTGCCCATGCCGAAGCACATAGGCGTCCAAAGTCAACGGTCGTGAGGGGCCGGAAGAGGTCGGAGAGCCTTCTCGGCGGATTTCATTGGTGTCCGGGCCGCCCACATACTCCATGATGATGTAGGGGCCGTTCTCGTCCTCACCCAGCGAATAAATGTGAACGATATTCACATGGTTGAGCGCAGCCACGGCACGCGCCTCTTGAAGGAAGCGTTCGCGCAAAGCTGGTTTCGCCAAGGAAGCCGCATTGAGCCGTTTAATGGCGACATAGCGGTTGAGTCGCCTGTCTTTCGCAAGGTAGACCACGCCCATTCCGCCGTCACCGATCTTACCGCAAATCGCGTACTGGCTGAATACGGCGTCGGGCTTGTCTTCGCGGTAAACGATCTCGTCCGGGGCGCTCCCGGGGGGAAGCACCACGGTTGTCTTATCGTTCGGATCGGTCGGGGGAATGACTTCGGTCGCCATGGCTAAACCCTTGCCAAATAGGGGTTGTACCGCTTCTCAGCCCCTAGCGTCGCTCCTTCACCATGCCCAGCAACTAGGCAAACATCATCCGGCAAGGCCTTGAGCCTCCGAAGGGACTCCTCGAGTGCCCCCCAATCTCCGCCAGGCAGATCGGTTCTACCTACGGAACCGGCAAAAAGGGTGTCTCCCGTCAACAGTAAATGGTCGGCTTCAAACCAGTAGCAAACGCCACCTGGGGTGTGCCCCGGCGTGGGAATGACCCGCGCCTTTAGGTTCCCGACCTCTAGGAAGTCTTGCGGGCGGAGGAGGCTTGCCGGACGGGACTGAACGGTCGTATAAGGTGGGAATGTGTTAAGATTGGTGAACGCCCATGCCGCATCGGCCTCGGTCAAATAAACCGGGACGGATCGGCGACGCAAAAGGGAATCGAGTGCGCCAATGTGGTCGGCATGTCCATGGGTCAAGGCTATCGCCGAGAGGGTCAATCCTTTGGCATCAAGCAGGCTCTCAATGCGCTCTGGCTCAGCCCCCGGGTCAACTACCAAGGTGGACTTCCGGTCATCCCACAAGACCACGCAATTCGTCTCGAAGGCGCCAAGCGGCAAGACTTCGTGCTCCATACTCACTTCTCCCAAAGGCGTACGACAAGGAGGGCAATGGCGCATCCCAAGGCCATGCCGGCGAAGACCTCCGTGCGCGTATGTCCCAGCAATTCCTTGAGGGGTTCCCTGACATCGAAACGATGTTCTGAAAAAAGTTGGCGTGTCAACTTGTTCAGCACGCGGGCCTGCTGCCCTGCGGCATAACGGACTGTCGACGCGTCAAACATCGTGATGAGAGCCATCGTCATCGCCACCACGGCCACTGGCGAACCAAATCCTTCCGTCAACCCAACCGAAACGGCTAGACCTGAAACCAGCGCCGAGTGCGCACTAGGCATTCCCCCCGTGCTGAAAAGATAGGTGAAGTCCCAAGTGTGGGTACGGTGTAACGCCAGAACAATCTTTATGGTCTGAGCCATCATCCAGCCGAGAAAGGCAGACCAAAACCACGGGGTCGAGAAGAAATCGAATGGGGAAGACGCAATCGACACGGCAAACTACTCGCTCATTAGACATTCAGGCGGCGCAGGCGAATGTCTCGGTATGCTATGGGAGCGTTATGATCCTGGAATAGAATGTAGCCTGGCCCCAGCACAGCATAATCGGCCTCTTTTGCAAACTTGCTCATTGCTACGCACCTCTTGAAGTCAGAGGTTGCCACATCGTAGGCCACAAGAAGCCTACCATTGAGCCAATGTTCTGCCTTAGAACCAGAGACGACGATACGAGCCTTATTCCACTCGCCGGGAGGAAGAAGCGGCTTGTCTGGAGGCGCGGGCATGACATCATAAAGCGAAGCCGTCTTGCGGTTCCCACTCCGCCCGAACTTGGCGTCCGGATGCCCATTGTCGTCGAGAATCTGATACTCGCATCCAATCGGCCACTTACCCCTGCGCGAGGGCGGAACCCGGTATTTGACGCCACTGTTCCCATTCGCCGAAATCTTGAACTGCCAGGTCAATTCAAAGTCTTCGACGGGAACCGCCAGTGCCAAATCGCCGCACTTAGCGTTGGCGGGCAGACGAATCTCTCCATCCGCCACATACCATCCGGCAATCGCCGCCTCCGGCCTGTTCCAGAGAAAGAAACCCGAAAGCGTCCGCCCGTCAAACGGAGAAGTCCACGGGCCCGCGCTCGCCGACAGTTTGGAGGAAGTCGCACAACCACCGCCCCCCAAGGCAAAACACGCCACTATGAGACAGAACCCCCAAGGTCTCACTTTTTGAAACCCTTCTCGCTAAGTTTGTATTCCACGCTATCGAGCAAAGCCTGCCACGAAGCTTCAATGATATTCTGCGAGACGCCGACAGTTCCCCAACTCTTCGCGCCATCCGTCGACTCGATCACCACGCGGGTCACCGCCCGCGCCGCACTCTCCGGGTCGAGAATACGAACCCGGAAGTCCGTCAAACTCATCCGCGAAATCTCCGGATAGAACTTGGAGAGCGCCTTGCGAAGCGCCACATCCAACGCATCAACAGGGCCATTCCCCTCCCCGACCGTCAATTCCGTCACCCCGTCGACTGAAATCTTAACCGTTGCCTCCGTGATACATTGTTCGTCACGGCTTCGCTTCTCGGTAATGACGCGGAACCCCTCGAACTCAAACAGATGCCGATTCAACTTCATAACCCGACGCATCAGCAATTTGAACGAACCATCGGCCGACTCAAACGAATATCCCTGCCGCTCCTTGCTCTTGAGCTCGTCCAAGACCTGCCGCGCCACCACCTTGTCGGACGCCAACTGGTCAACCCCCAGTTCCTTCGCCTTCATCTGAATGTTCGCCGCCCCCGCCAACTCGGAAACCAGAATCTCCCGCTTGTTCCCGACCACCTCGGGCGCAATATGCTCGAATGTCACGGGATTCTTCAGAACCGCATTGACATGCGTCCCTGCCTTGTGGCTGAACGCAGATGCCCCGCGGTACGGATAGCGCGGATCGGGACGCTGATTGGTTAGTTCGTCCGCCAGCAGCGACAACGCACGAAGCTTGCGTAGATTGCGGCGCCCGACGCAGGGAATCTTCAGCTTCAACTCAAGCGACGGGATGATAGTCAGCAAATCAGCATTACCACACCGCTCGCCAAAACCATTCATAGTCCCCTGTATCAGCGTTGCCCCGGAGCGAACCGCTTCGATACTGTTGGCAACGGCCACGCCGCTGTCATTGTGCGCGTGAATACCAATCGAGACTTGAGGAAACTCGTGGACGACCGCAGCCACGGCCGTAGCAATCTCATGCGGCAAACGCCCCCCATTCGTGTCGCAGAGAGTCAGTTGCGAAGCCCCCTCCCGAACTGCAGTGCGCAATACCTCAAAAGCATAATCCGGGTTATCCGCATAGCCGTCGAAAAAATGCTCCGCATCGAAAATGACCTCCCGCCCCGACTGCTTCAGATAGCCAACCGTATCCGCTATCATCTGCAGATTGTTCTCGGCAGTCGTCCGCAGCACCTCAGAGACATGAAGCAACCAACTTTTCCCGAAAATGGCGCAAACCGAGGTTTCCGCACGCAGGAGCCCCTGCAACTGCGGATCAGACCTGACATCTGCACTTGCCCGCCGCGTTGAGCCGAACGCGACAATCCGGGCGTGGTGAAGCGTCTCCTTCGCCATATCGGCAAAGAACTTCAAGTCACGCGGATTAGATCCGGCATAGCCGCCTTCGATATAGTCGACCCCGAAGTCGTCCAAAGCCTTGGCAAAACGAACCTTTCCCGTATCGGAAAAGGCAATGCCGGCAGCCTGCGCGCCATCGCGCAAGGTCGTATCGTAAACCTGTACTTTCTGCTTCAAGAGGCTAATCCTGTTGCCCGGCAGATTCGTGGGAACCTGTGCGGATAAACGCATCGTAGAGGGCGCAGACCGCCTTCTTACGCAAATCAGTGCGAACGCCAAACATCATGGAGATTTCGGAAGAACCCTGATTCATCATCTCTATGTTGACCCCGGCATCAGCCAAAGCCTTAGTCGCCCGGGCGGCGATGCCAGGCGTATAGTAGAGTCCCTCGCCCACAACCATCACCAGCGCATACCCCCGTTCTATCTGAAGGTTGTCCGGCTTGAGTTCGTAAGCGATGCGATCGACTACGCGTCGTTCGACTTCGACAGGGAAACTCTTCTCCCTGACAATAACGGAGATATTGTCTATCCCCGAGGGCATGTGCTCGTATGAAACGCCTTCTTCCTCAAGTATTTGAAGGAGGCGTCGCCCGAAGCCAACCTCGCGATTCATCATATACTTGTCGAGAAAGATGTTGCAAAATCCGCTGTCGCTGGCAATACCGACGACTGACCCTTGCGTGGAGACGCGGTGGCGCACCACCATTGTCCCTGGGGCATCAGGATGGTTGGTGTTGCGGATATTGATTGGGATTCCGGCTTGCACGACGGGAATGACCGCCTCATCCTGAAAAACGCCAAAACCGGCATAAGAGAGTTCGCGCATTTCGCGGTAGGTCATCTCGGCAATTCCCTCCTTCACCTCCGGTACGAGACGGGGATCGACCGGGTAGACATTGTCGACATCGGTGAAGTTCTCGTACACATCGGCACGCAGGGCGGCGGCGAGAATGGCTCCGGTGATATCGGAGCCTCCGCGAGGAAAGGTCGCTACATCGCCATTCTTCGTATAACCGAAAAAGCCGGGATAGATTACGATGGCATCAATCTTGGAGAGGTAGTCGTGCAAATTGGCGTAAGACTCGTTCAACAGTTGGGCGGCGCCGAACTCGTCTGTCAGCAACATTCCCGAGTCACGGGGAGAGACATAGTCGGCTTCGACTCCGGCTGCGCGGAAGGCTGCGGCCACCACGCGGGCGGAGTTGTCTTCGCCGGCGGCCTTCATTGCGTCCATAAATCGTCCGGGATTGGACTTGTCGAGAGCCAAACGCGCCCGCAGATCCTGTTCCACTTCATCCAAAACACGCTCATCTACCTTCAACCCGCGGGCGATGATGGCATAGCGCTCGACGACTGCGGCCAAGGCAGCCTCCGTGTCCAAGCCCGCCAATGCAGTCTCCGCCAAGGCTATCAGCATGTCGGTGACTTTAGTGTCGCTCTTGTTGCGCTTGCCCGGCGCGGAGACGACAACCACGCGACGCGTGGGGTCGGAAAGAACGATGTCGCGGATTTTTGCCACCTGTATGTCATCAGCGACGGACGACCCGCCAAACTTGCAAACTTTCATCTCTGTTCCCTTGGGGTTCCGGTGTTAGAGCATACGCAGGAGAACGGGTTCTCCCTTGGCAATAGATGCCTGTTTAATCTGTTCAACCGCACGCGCCATGGCGTCTTCTCGTGCAGCATTGGTCAGGACGACGACCGGCACAAAAGAACTGTCTGAGGGCTCTTCCCGCTGGCTGGCGGCGCGGATGTTAACCCCCTGTGCGCCGAGGATAGTGGTGAGTTTGCCGAAGGTGCCGGCCTCATCCTTGAGTAGGACGCGAAGGTAAAAGCGGCTTTCGCACTCGCCTTCGGGTCGAACGGTCGGGAGGACGCCCTCTTTCTTGGCGAGGGCGCGAGGGTAGCGCGGCTTGCCGGAGGCGATGTTGCGGGCCAGATCGCCAATGTCGCCTACGACTGTGGAGGCCGTCGGGGCTCGACCGGCGCCCCGCCCGTAGTAGAGGGTCTGGTCGCTCATGTCTCCGTTGACAAGGACGGCGTTGAAGACATTAGAGACCGATCCGAGCATCGACCCGATGGGTACAAGGGTGGGATGGACGCGGGCCTCGACCTGGTCGCCGTGCTGGCGAATCATAGCCAGGAGTTTGATTCGGTAGCCGAGTTCGCGCGCGTAGCGGACATCGGCGCCATGGAGCCCGCGAATGCCGCTGACGGACATCTCGGAAAGGGGCAGATGGAAGCCGTAGGCAAGCGAGGCGAGGATAGCGGCTTTGTGCGCGGTGTCCCAGCCGTCAATGTCGAGCGTTGGATCGGCTTCGGCGAATCCGGCGGTCTGGGCGGCCTTCAGCACCTCGTCGAAGGGGAGACCTTCATTCTCCATGCGCGTGAGAATGTAGTTGCAGGTTCCGTTGAGAATGCCATCGATAGACCGAATCTGGTTTCCGGCCAGACCTTCTCGCAGGACTCGGATGATAGGGATGCCGCCGCCGACGGCCGCGCCAAAGTAGATGTCGACGCCCTTGGCTTCAGCCTTGGAGAAGATTTCGTCGCCGTATTCGGCCAGCAACTTCTTGTTGGCTGTGACGACGGACTTGCCGGCGTCGAGGGCGGCGAGAATGAATTTGCGGGCGACACCAGTTCCGCCGATGAGTTCGACGATAATGTCGATTTCAGGGTCGTTGATAACAGACTGGACATCTGAAACAAGCATTCCTTCCGGGATTGCAACGCCGCGGTCGGTGGTCGTGTCCAAGTCGGCAATCCGCCGCAAAACCACTTTCACGCCCAGTCGGCGGGAGAGCAACTCTCCATTGCGCAACAGTCCTTCAGCGGTGCCTGCCCCAACCGTTCCGAATCCAAGAATGCCGACGCCTATTTCTCTCATATTAAAACTCCAAATGGAGAAAGAATACCAAATGACGAAGCCAATGACAAGCCAAAGCGGTCAGCGTCCCCGATTAACAGCCTTCGTGTCCTACGATTTTCCCTATTCAGGGTACGGTGAATTGCCCTCAAACGCTTCCTGGCAACCTCTCTGGCTCAATGGCTGGAACCTGCGGGTGGCATACCTGCATACCTAGGAACCGACAACTTGCCGACCTCCAGAACCGATTGGTGCCAACCCATAGGGCCGCAATCCGCCCGCCAGCACGGCACGGAAAATGCTAGCAAAAAGACCGTAGTCTTCCTAGAAGTCCCCCGGCAACTCTCTCGCACACGCCAGCCGTTTAGGCTTGATTTATGGCGAGTTTTTTGGTACAGTATCACTTTATTGCGTGTTGGATGGATAGAGGGTAGACTAGTATGGCAAAAAGCGATAAAAAAACAAAAGCGTCTGTCAAACGCGCGTCTCCCGCGCGGAAGCCGGTTGCCGCTACCAAAAGCACGGGAGCCAAGTCGCGTCGCCCAGCCTCGGCCGCCGCCAGCCGCCCAGCCCCCGAAGCCCCTCTCCAAAGCGTCGCTGCAAAAAAACACCTAGCCAAGACCGCAAAAGCCATCCGGAAAGTCTCCAAACTCAAGGAGAAGGAGGAGAAGAAAGCCCTCAAGGCAGCCCCGCCCGAAACCATTGCGGAAACTCCAATCGCTGCCATTCCAAAGGCCATTGCCCTAGAACAAGAAGCCGTGGCCTTCGCCGAAAGCAATGACGACGATTTGACCAAAGTCATCGCATCCGACGAGGACATTCAGAAGGTAGGCGGCACCGACGAGACGGTAGTCAAACAGGATGACGACTTCCTTGATGATGACCTCGACGGGCTCCACGGCGCGACCTCCTACATCTCCGTCAACGACCGCCAAGATGCCGTTGCAATCGAAGACGAAGAAAACGACTACAACGAGCCCGTAGACAACAGCCACAACGACGACTTAATCTATGGTATGCGACTGGGCGACGACACAGACCGTTCCCGGGTCGACAGAACCGAAACCAACGAGCGACTCAACCAACTTATCCGGCGTGCGGAAGCCCAGGGCGGCATCTTGACCTACGACGATGTAAACGAGATTCTGCCCGAGAAAATCATCCGGAGCCAGGATATCGAGACCTGCCTCTCCATCCTCCAATCCCGGGACATCGAGATAATCGACGCCTCCGATGTCGAGAAATACAAGGCCCTCCACGACAGCGAAGAGCGCAAAGGGCGCAGCCGCCTCGACCTCGATGACCCAGACCCCATCCGTATGTACCTCCACCAGATGGGGCAGGTCGAACTCCTCGACAAAGACCAGGAAATCGATATCTGCAAGCGCATCGAAGAGTCGGAAACGCAGACACGCGCGCTCTTCAACGAATTCCCCATAGCCCCGGAAAAATACCTCGAAGTGCTCGATAAACTCGAGAAAGGCGAAGAACGATTTGACCGCGTTGTCACCGACAAATACGCCGAAAACCGCGACGAGTATGTCAGCGAAGTCATCACGGCTGTCAAACCCCTTCTCAAGAATATGGCCGCCAAACTCAAGACGGCCTACTCCAAGCTCCACCTCGCACCCAAAAACTCCATCCAAGCCGAAAAAGCCCGCAAACAGCTTGCCGCCCTCCACAAGGATATGCTCGACCTCTACGACCGCCTCAACTTCAAGCAGAAAATGCTTGAGACGATTTGCTCAGAGGTCGAAGAGAACCTCTTCCGCCCCTATAAGATGGCCCGAGGCGAGCGTACCAAACTCAGACGACAGCACCCTTCCAAGCGCCGCGACGCGCGATTGAACGATTGCCTCAACCGGATTGCCCGCCTCGAGAGCCAGTTCAATATGGATCCCGACACCTTTATGACTCGGTTCGAGATTCTCCGGAATGGACTAAAGCTCGGTCAGGATGCGCGAAGCGACATGGTCAAGGCGAACCTCCGCTTGGTCATCAGCATCGTCAAGAAGTATATGAATCGCGGGCTTTCATTCCTCGACCTCATTCAAGAGGGGAATACGGGACTTATGAAGGCAGTCGAGAAGTTCGAGTACCGCCGCGGCTACAAGTTCAGCACATATGCCACATGGTGGATTCGGCAGGCTGCGACGCGGGCGATTGCCGACCAAGCGCGGACGATTCGCATTCCCGTGCATATGATTGAGACTATCAACAAACTCACGCGGGTGCAGAAGAAGCTTGTCCAGGAGTTGGGGCGCGAGCCCACTCCGGAGGAGGCCGCCGAGGAGATGTCTATGCCTGTGGAGCGTGTCCGAGCGGTCTTCCGGATGGCACAACAGCCTATTTCGCTCCAGAGTCCCGTCGGCGAAGGCGACGACGCCAAGTTTGGGGACTTTATCGAGGACAAGACTTCCGAGAATCCCTCTGAGATGGCGGCGTATTCTATGCTCAAGGAGCGGTTGAAGGAAGTTCTCGACACACTTTCCGAACGCGAGCGCAAGGTCTTGAGTCTCCGATTCGGTCTATACGACGGGTGTTCGCTCACGCTGGAAGAAGTTGGACAGAAGTTCAAAGTGACGCGTGAGCGTATCCGCCAGATTGAGGCCAAGGCCTTGCGCAAACTTCGGCATCCCATCCGCAAGCGTAAGCTTGACGGTTTCCTAGAATCCCGGTAGACGACCGTCGCCGAATGACGGTTTCCCGATGAAAGAAGAGTAGGCAGAATAAGCATGACCCTAAATTCCATAGCAGAAGTGGTAAAGTCCTTCAACTTTGTTTACGGCTCCGTAGCCGGATTGGTGGTTGGTTTGATTGCGGGCGTCTTGATTGGGCGTCTTGGCGGCAAGCATTCCTGCGGATGCGGTCGCGGCGCTCGAAACGCTTCGTCCCGCCAAAGCCGCCGGAGTTCCGGGGCTGTTTCGGCGGATGACGATCGGCCTCAGGTCGGCCCTGGCGAGGTTGAAATCTATGTCGGCAATCTCAGCTACGATATGACGGACGACTCGCTCCGCGGGGAGTTCGCCAAGTATGGTGAAGTCCGTTCGGCGCGTATCATCACCAACCGTTTCACCAGCCGTTCCAAGGGCTTTGGATTCGTCATTATGCCCAACCGCCCTGAGGCCGAGAAGGCGATAGAGGCGTTGCACGAAGCGGAGATTCTTGGTCGCAAGCTGAGGGTGAACGAGGCGCGCAACTCCGGGAAAGGTCGCAACTGATTCGTTCCAAGCGCGAACTCCCCCGCGGGGTTCGCGCTTTTGCTAACGACCGGATCTGATTGTTTGCAACCTCCGGTCCCCTTTCATTCCAAACCAACACACCTATGGCTACCAACAAATCCCACCTCAAGGTTACAACCTTCTCCAAGGAGTCAACCAAGCAGTTTCCCTCCAAGCCGGGAATCGAACGCGGCAACAAGCGTCTGCCGATGACCCCTGACGCCCTGCGCGAAGGGTTCTTGCGCAACCTCCACTACACCTTGGCGAAGCTGGACTACCGTGCCACGGAGCGCGATCACTACCACGCCTTTGCCTTGGCGGTTCGCGACCGCGTTGTCGACCGCTGGGTGGAGAGTCAGGCGGCATTCCGCGAAGCCAAGGTGCGCCGAGTCTACTACCTCTCGCTTGAGTTCCTGATCGGGCGCTTGCTGGGCAACAATGTCTGCGCCCTGAAGATGGAGGAGATCTGCCGGGATGCAATGTCCGCCCTCGGTCTCGACTGGAACCGCCTGCGCGACTACGAGATGGACGCCGGACTCGGCAACGGCGGATTGGGTCGCCTCGCCGCCTGCTTCCTCGACTCCCTCTCCACGCTCAACCTCCCCTGCATGGGCTACGGCCTGCGCTACAACTACGGTATCTTCCGCCAGAGCATCGTCAATGGAGAGCAGCGCGAAGACCCAGACAACTGGCTCAAATTCGGCTACCCCTGGGAAGTCCAGCGCCCCGAACATACCGAGCCCGTCAACTTCGGCGGACATGTCTCCGTCCATCGCAACAACGGCCGAGACGAATGGGTCTGGGAACCCTCTGAAACCGTCCTCGCCGTTCCCTACGACCTTCCCATCGTCGGCTACGCCGGCAAGTGCGTCAACACCCTGAGACTCTGGTCCGCCGAGGCCACCAACGAGTTCTCCTTCGCCGAATTCAATAGAGGCTCCTACGTCGAAGCCGTCGAGAGCAAAGTTCTCGCTGAAAACCTGACCAAAGTCCTCTATCCAAACGACAACACCCTCGCCGGCAAAGAACTCCGCCTCCGGCAGCAATACTTCTTCGTCGCCGCATCCACGCACGACATCCTCCGTCGGTTCAAAGAAGAAAACAAGAGCTTGGAAGACCTCCCCAAGAAAGTCTTCATTCAACTCAACGAAACCCATCCCGCCCTCGTCATCCCCGAATTGATGCGCATCCTCGTCGACCGCGAAAAGCTCGACTGGGATAAAGCCTGGAGCATCACCCGCGCCTGCTGCGGCTACACCAACCACACCATTCTCCCAGAAGCCCTCGAACGCTGGTCCGTACCCCTCTTCGAACGCGTCTTGCCACGCCACCTCCAGATTATTTACGAGATCAACGCCCGATTCCTCTCCCAAATCTCTATCCTCTATCCGGGCGATACGGGCCGCCTCGCACGCATGAGCCTCATCGACGAGAATGGCGGACGCTATGTGCGGATGGCAAACCTCGCGATTGTCGGGTCGAGCGCGGTCAACGGCGTAGCCGCCCTGCATACCCAGATTCTCAAAGACTCCCTATTCAAGGATTTCTTCGAACTTTGGCCCAAGCACTTCTCCAATAAGACCAACGGCATCACGCCGCGCCGCTGGCTGCTGAAAGCCAATCCAGGACTGGCTAAACTAATCACCGGTGCCATCGGCGACAAGTGGATTACCGACCTCTCTCGCCTGCGCGGACTGGAGAAGTTCCTAGACGACAAATCCTTCCTCGACTCCTTTGCCAAGATCAAGAGAGCCAACAAAGAGATTCTCTCCAATGTGATTTTCAATACGCTCGGCGTGCGGACATCGCCTCAGGCGATTTTCGATGTGCAGATCAAGCGATTGCACGAGTACAAGCGCCAACTGTTGCTGGTTCTGTACATCATCATTCTTTTCAACCGCATCGTCGAAAACCCGCAGTTGGACATTCCGCCCCGCGTCTTTGTGTTTGCCGCGAAGGCTGCTCCCGGCTACTATATGGCCAAGCTCATCATCCGCCTGATTCACGCGGTAGCGGAAGTGGTAAACAAACATCCTGCCGTGAGCGATAAGATCAAAGTAGTCTTCCTGCCTGACTACCGTGTCTCGCTTGCAGAGAAAATCATCCCTGCGGCGAACTTGTCGGAACAGATCTCTCTGGCTGGAACCGAGGCCTCGGGCACCGGCAATATGAAGTTGATGCTCAATGGCGCATTGACCATTGGCACGGAGGATGGCGCAAATGTCGAAATCCACCAGGAAGTGGGCGACGAAAACATCTTCATATTCGGGCTTCGCACGGAAGAGGTGGCTGCGAAGCGGGCCACCTATGTCTCTCGGGAGATTTACGAATCCGACCCTGAAATCCGCAAGGCGCTGGACATGATTCGCAAGAATGTCTTCAGCCTTATGAATCCTGGCTTGTTCAACCCGATTGTGCAGACTCTGCTGGACTTCAACGACCATTACATGTTGCTGGCGGATCTACGCTCCTACATCGAGGCGCAGGATCGCGTCAACGCGCTTTACGCCAAGCCGCGCGAGTGGACGCGCCGTGCGCTCATCAATGTGGCTCGCTCTGGAAAGTTCTCTTCCGACCGTACGATTGACGAGTACGCGAAGGAAATCTGGAACTTGCCGAGCTTCGATGTCGAGGCGTGGCACCGCGGTCGCAAGTAGGCGTTTGTAGAACGATGTTGACGGTCAGCAAGACGCTCTGCTTTGATGCGGCCCATCTCCTTGGGGGGCACCCGGGGCAATGCCGCAATCTCCACGGGCACACCTACCGCGTGACCGTGGAGGTTGGCTCTTCGCCGAAGACGCCGGGGGCTCCCGACGATATGGTTGTCGACTTCCGGGACTTGAAAGCGACGCTTGGCAGGGTGATTGAAGCTTACGACCACGCATTCATCTACAATGCCAATGGGGAGGTTGAAGCGGAACTTGCGGCGGTATTGGAAAGGCATGGTCTCAAGACGGTGCGACACGACTTCCGGACGACCTCGGAGAATCTGGCGAAGCACTTCTTCCATTTGCTCTCGCAGTCTCTTCCGGTCACGGCCGTCACGGTTGCCGAAACCCAATCGAATGTCGCGACCTACCGCCCTTGAGGCGAGTTGACGCCTTGGCGTCTCTCGCAGAAAACCTGTTCCACCGAGAAGTCGCCCCGGCGGAACTCACTGCCAGCACGCATATCAGCCTAAAGCGAGAACTGTTGCAGTGACTGTCGGCGTTTCGTAGGAACCTTTTGTCCAAACTGATGCACACCTCTAAAACGATGAGGTGCGCACCGATGGTTCCGAGACCTTCCTATCCGCTGGATCAACGGAGCCCTGGAAACCTTCTCCAAACGAATCTGCCTCAGAGCGGCAGAGGGGGCAGATACCTAATCTTACAGAGCCAATGTAACAAGGGTATTTCCTCTTCCGTGACCGCTCCCAAAATTGACTTCCTTATTCCCCGAAGATAAACGACTAACACCTTTGTCGGCTAGACAAAAACGGCAATCTTCCAATCCCGGAACCATCCCTGCGAGACGCCTCCCGCGGCATCGGGTTTTTCATTGTCACCGAGCCCGAAATCGAGTATAATAGTTCGAAATTGAGGAGCACCTCAGGAGTCCCCATGTCCGAAACCCATTTTGACCTAGAACGCATCGCTCACCTCGCACGGTTGACCCTCTCGCCGGAAGAGCGAACCCTCTTTGCCCACCAGTTGGCCTCAATCGTCGGCTATGTCGAAAAGATTGGCGAACTCGACACGGACGGCATCGAACCATCCCTCTACGGCCAACCCGTCAGCAACATCTTCCGCGAGGACACACCTCGCCCCAGCCTGCCGCCGGAGACAGTTTTGGCCAACGCCCCCGCCCGTATCGGCGACGAAATTAAGATGCCGCGAGTCGTTGAGGAGAACTAAGATGAACGAATTAGCCCGTCTCACCCTCACCCAAGCCGTCGCCGGCATCAAAGCCAAGCAGTTCACCCCAACCGAACTCACACAGGCCGTCCTCGACGAAATTGAATCCCGCAACCAGCAACTCGGCGCCTATGTCAGCGTAGACGCGGCAGCCGCCCTCGAAGCCGCCCGCCAGGCAAACCCCGAAACGCCCTTCGCAGGCGTCCCAATAGCCGTGAAAGACAATATGAATGTCACCGGCCAGCCGTGCACCTGCTCCTCGCGCATCCTAAAGGGCTACAAAGCCCCCTACGATGCCACCGCCATCGCCAAACTCCGCCAAGCAGGAGCCATATTCTGCGGCCGCACCAATATGGACGAGTTCGCACTCGGTTCCACCACCGAGTCCTCCGCCTATCTCAAAACCCGAAACCCCAAAGCCTTAGATCGCATTCCCGGCGGGTCAAGCGGCGGATCCGCCTCAGCCGTAGGAGGCGACCTCGCCATTGCCGCCCTAGGCACCGACACCGGAGGCTCCATCCGCCAACCCGCGTCCCATTGCGGCATCGTCGGTCTCAAGCCAACCTACGGCCGCGTCTCGCGCTACGGCATCGTCGCCTGCGCCTCATCTCTCGACCAGGTCGGACCAATGACCAAAAGCGTCGAAGACGCAGCATTGCTTCTCCAGCATATCTCAGGGCCAGATGGCTACGACAGCACCTGTCTCGACCGCCCCGTGCCGGATTACCTTGCCGAACTCGGCAACCCCGTCAAGGGAGTCCGCATAGGGCTTCCGAAAGAATACTTCGTAGATGGTCTAGACACTGCCGTCCGCGCACGCGTCGAACACGCGATAACCCTTCTGCGCGACCTTGGGGCGGAATTTGTCGAAGTCTCTCTGCCCCACACCTCCTACGCCATTGCCACCTACTACATTTGCATGACTGCGGAACTCTCCGCAAACCTTGCCCGCTTCGATGGCGTTCGGTACGGTCAGCGAGTCCCGGTCGATGATGTCCTTGAGCAGTATAAGGCAACACGATCCGACGGGTTTGGCGAGGAGGTCAAACGCCGTATTCTGCTCGGCACTTTTGTTCTGAGTAGCGGCTATTACGATGCCTACTACAACCGCGCGCAGAAGGTCCGCACACTTATCCGCCGGGACTTTGAATGCGCGCTGGAGCGGTGCGATTTGCTCTTGGCTCCGGTTACTCCAGAGCCCGCCTGGAAGCTCGGTGAATTCCGTGATGATCCCCTGAAGAATTACCTTGCGGACATCTTCACCGTGTCCGCCAATCTGGCAGGAAACTGCGCCATATCCGTCCCGCACGGCACGACACCCGAGGGCCTGCCTGTAGGCGTCCAGCTCTTCGGTCGCCCCTTTGAAGAGTCCACCATCCTACGCGTCGCCAAAGCCATTTGCATCCGCTGAGAATCGTCATGAATTACCTTGTTACCATCGGTCTGGAAACCCATGTCCAGCTCAAGACCGCAACCAAGATGTTCTGCGGTTGTGAGACATCTTTCGGGGCGCCCCCCAACACCCATGTCTGTCCGGTCTGTCTTGGTTACCCTGGCGCGCTACCCCATATGAATCGAGAGGCGATTCGTCTCACCGTCCGTGCGGGATTGATGCTGGGGTGCCGGATCAACCCGTACAGCAAGTTCGACCGAAAGAACTACTTTTACCCCGACATGGCGAAGAATTACCAAATCAGTCAACTTGACCGGCCGCTCTGTCTCGGGGGGAGCGTCGAGATTCAGACGCCCGCGGGGCCGAAGACCATTCGCCTTACGCGCATCCACCTGGAGGAAGATGTCGCCAAGCTCACACACCATCCTGGCGCCAGCGGGGTCGACTTCAATCGGGCAGGCACCCCTCTGATGGAGATTGTCTCCGAGCCCGACCTTGCATCCCCAGATGAAGCATTCGCCTATCTCCAGGCGCTCCGCGAAACGCTCGTCTACGCAGGCGTCAGTGACTGCAATCTGGAAGAGGGAAACCTCCGGTGCGATGTCAATGTATCCATCCGCCCCGAAGGTCAGCAGGAATTGGGCGTGAAGGTTGAAATGAAAAACCTCAACACCTTTAAAGGTGTCCACGCCGCTCTTGTCTACGAAATCGACCGGCAGAAAGCCGCCCTTGATGCTGGAGAAACCATCAAGCAGCAGACTCGGCGTTGGGACGCCGAACTCGGCGAAACATTCTTGATGCGCCTGAAGGAAAACGCCGACGACTACCGCTACTTTCCAGAGCCTGATCTCCTCCCTGTCGAACTCTCCCAAGAAACCATAGACTCTTGGGCACGAGATCTCCCCGAGCCGCCGGCCAAGAAACGAGCCCGCTTTGTCACCGAACTCAAACTTCCTGAATACGATGCCGGCGTCCTTTCCGCAGACCGAGCCCTCTCTGACTACTTTGAAGCCACCGCCGCCGCCTGCGGAAACCCCAAAGCCGCTTCCAACTGGATTATGACCGAACTCCTGCGCCACCTCTCCGCGACCGGGAAAACCATCGCCGATGTGCCGCTCTCGCCTCAGAATTTCGGGGCCCTCATCAAACTCGTCGAGGGACGAACCATCAACGGACCAACCGCCAAAGAACTCCTTCCCGAGCTCCTCGAAAGCGGCGGCGATCCCGAAGTCATCGTCAAAACACGAGGCCTGGCACAGGTCACCGACACCGCCGCCATCGAAGCCCTTGTCGACCAAGTCATTGCCGCCAATCCCAAGGTTGTGGCAGACTACCAGGCTGGGAAGAAAGCCTCCGCCGGCTTCCTCGTCGGACAAGTCATGAAACTCAGCAAAGGCAAAGCCGACCCCAAACTTGCCGGAAGCCTCGTTGCCACCAAACTCGCCGCCCACTAACCCGGAGAGAGCGCCGTGACATCCAATGACGACTATGTCCTCCAGTTGCTCCAAGAGAGCGGCATCCTGACCTCCGAACAAGTCGCCCAGGCCGAACACTCCCTCCACCAGCCGGGCGAAACGACTCTTGACATTCTCATTCAAGGCGGAACTGTCACCGAAGATCAGGCCCTCTCAACCTTGGCTCAAGCCTTTGGCGTCACCTTCGCCCACCTCGACCCTGACCAACTCCCCGGCGAACTCTCCCAACTCCTTCCTGCCGAAACCGCCCGCAAATACGCCGTCGTCCCCCTCTCGCGCGAAGGCCAGACCCTGACTGTGGCCGTCAGCGACCCGATGGATTGCGAAACTCTCGACAACCTCCGTGCAATTCTCGGCTGCACGCTGGAAACTATCGTTGCCCCATCGAAAGAGATTGACTCAGCCCTCCAAAAACTCTATCCTGTCTCCGCAGCGGACGAAATCTTCGGGAAAGACCTCGATGTCACCGTGCGCACAGAAGGCGATACCGGCGACTCTGATGACTCGGATGCCCCGGTCATCCGCCTCGTTAGCCTAATCCTGATGGACGCAGTAAATCTCAAGGCCTCAGATATCCACTTGGAGCCCATGGAGAAAACCTTCCGCGTCCGATACCGGATTGACGGAGTGCTGCGTGAAATGCCCCCTCCGCAAAAAAGCCTCCAATCCGCCATCATCTCCCGCATCAAGCTCATGTCCAACATGAAGCTTTCCGAGAAACGCATCCCGCAAGACGGACGAATCAAGTTCCCTGTTAAAGGCAGAGAACTCGATTTGCGCGTATCGAGCGTGCCGACCAACCACGGCGAATCCATCGTCATGCGTATCCTCGACAAGTCCAATCTCCAGTTCGGACTTCCCCAACTGGGATTCCTTGCCGACGACCAGGCGCGTTTCGAGCGCTTCATCTCAATGCCAGACGGAGTCATTCTCGTCACAGGCCCGACAGGATCGGGCAAAACCACCACCCTCTACGCCTGCCTTGGACAAATCAACCTGCCCGACCGCAAACTCATCACTGTCGAAGATCCTGTCGAGTACCAGATGAGCGGCATCAACCAGGTACAGGTCAACCGCGATGTCGGACTCGACTTCTCGGCTGCCCTTCGATCCATCCTGCGCCAGGCGCCCAACATCGTGATGATTGGTGAAATCCGCGATGCCGAAACTGCCGACATTGCCATGGAAGCCGCGCTTACCGGTCACCTCGTATTCTCCACGCTCCACACCAACGATGCGCCCAGTGCCATTACGCGCTTGCTTGATATTGGCGTCAAACCCTATCTCGTTGCCTCCGCTCTGCGAGCCGCCATGGCGCAGCGCCTAGTGAGGGCTATCTGCCCGAACTGCCGGCGCGAACACATCGTCACCGATCGTGAACGCAAACTGTTGGGATCCATGCTAGCCAAGAATGCCGACTCAATGCCCATGTTCGAAGGGGCTGGCTGCTCGGTCTGCAGCAAGAGCGGGTATAAGGGGCGAAAGGGAATCTTTGAAATCTTCGAGGTCGACGATACCATTCAGAAACTCATCTTCGACCGTGAACCGGCCACTGTCATTCGGGCCAGAGCCCGTGAGATGGGGATGCGCACCCTCCGCGAGGATGGAATGCTCAAGGTGGCATCGGGTATGACTACCCTTTCCGAAGTTCTGCGCGCGACGATGGGAGATGCTGACTGATGAGCGAATATGCGATTACGATGAACGATTTGATGGGCATCTCGGTTGACGAGGGTGCCTCTGACTTGCACCTGCGCGTCGGTGCGCCTCCTATGCTGCGCATCCATGGTTCGCTTCAACCGCTGGATGTTCCGCCCCTTGCGGCAGAGGACACGGAACGCCTTTCTCGTGAAATCGCCAATGATTTCCAGTTGGGAGAGGTTGAAAAGGATGGTGGCTCGGACTTTGGCATCAGTTTTGGGGATCGGGCCCGTTTCCGTGTCTCTATTTTCAAAGAACGCGAGCGGCTCGGGCTAGTGTTGCGGCAGATTCCGACCACGCTGTTGACGCTGGAGCAGATTGGGCTTCCGCCTGAGGTGCAGGAACTGCTTTTCAAGCCGCGCGGTCTGATTCTGGTCACTGGTCCTACTGGTTCGGGCAAGTCGACGACACTCGCTTCTATGCTGGACATTATCAACCAGCAACGGGACTGCCACATTATTACGATTGAGGATCCGATTGAGTTTTTTCACACGCACAAAAAGGCGGTGGTCACCCAGCGTGAAGTGCACCACGATGTGCCGTCCTTTGCCGAAGCCATTCGCCGCGCCTTGCGCCAAGACCCGGATGTGATTCTCGTCGGCGAAATGCGCGACTTGGAGACCATCTCGGCGGCCATTACCGCAGCCGAAACGGGGCACCTGGTGTTCGGCACGTTGCACACTACGGGTGCGGCCGAAACCATCGACCGTATTGTCGACGCCTTCCCGATGAACCAGCAGGATCAGGTTCGTACGCAGCTTTCGGTCGGGCTGGTTGCCGTCATCTCGCAGATTCTTCTGCCGCGCGTGGACAAGCCCGGGCGGGTTGCGGCGTTCGAGATTATGATTACCACGCCGGCCATCCGCTCGCGCATCCGCGACAACAAGAGTTTCCAAATCAAGTCCGACATTCAGACCGGCGCAAAGTACGGTATGCAGTCCCTTGACAGCCATCTGCTGGCGCTCCATCTTGCGGGCAAGATATCCTACGAAGAGATGGTCACCAAGGCACAGGATCCCGACACGACCGTCGAGAAATACAAAGAAGCCAAACAGGGACTCTGACATGTCCGACGCCACGACATCCGTCACCGACACAATCCACGATCCGATTGTCGAACTGGTCGTTTCCAACGGCTACCTCGACGAATCTCAGGTCGCAGACCTCCAGGAGGAACACGAGACCTCGGGCAAGCCCTACCGCGAACTGCTCATCGCCCAAGGCGTTCTCAGCGAAGAAGACCTGCTAGGGCTGATGGCTTCCTACCAAGGGTGCGATGTCATCGATCTGGAAAATTTGCAACTTTCCTCCGAGGTCATAACATCCATACCTCCGAGCGTGGCTCGTATGTACAATGTCATTCCAGTCGAAGCCGAGAACGGGAGCGTGACATTGGCAACTTCCACCCTCGTGGAACCGCAGGTTATGGACGAGTTGATGTTCGTCCTCGCCCGCGATGTGCGCTTCGCGATGGCCACCGAATCCGCCATCGCCAAGCGCGTCGAAGAGTTCTACGGAAACGATCAGAACTCCGTCAGCCAGATGCTCGACGACCTCGAACAGAACATGGCCGCCGACGACTCACTCAACATCACCACCGAAGACGAAAAGAGCATTGAGGCCGCCGCGTCCGCGGCCCCCGTCGTGCGCTTCGTTAACCTCATCCTCTACCAAGCCGTCACCGACCGCGCCTCCGACATTCACATCGAACCCTTCGAGAAAGACTTCAAGATCCGATACCGCGTCGACGGCGCACTCTATGAAATGGCCCCGCCGCCTCGCCACCTTGCTACCCCGATCATTTCGCGCATCAAAATTATGTCCAACCTGAACATCGCCGAACGCCGCGTGCCCCAGGATGGACGCATCGCTCTCACCGTTGCCGGCCGCCAAGTCGACCTGCGCGTCTCCTGCCTTCCAACCGTTCACGGCGAATCCGTTGTGCTCCGCGTTCTCGACCGGAGTGTCGTATCCCTCGACCTTGAAAACATCGGGCTTCCCGAAGACATCTACGAGCAAATCACCCTCGACATCGAAAAGCCGAACGGCATCTTCATCGTCACGGGCCCGACAGGATCCGGCAAAACCACCACCCTCTACTCTGCCCTCCGCCGCATCAACACCATCGACTCAAAACTCCTCACCGCGGAGGAACCGGTCGAATACGACATTGAAGGCATCATCCAAGTTCCTATCAACCCCGTCGTCGGCAACACATTCGCCGCCGTCCTCCGCGCCTTCCTCCGCCAAGACCCCGACATTATGATGATCGGCGAAATTCGTGACCTGGAAACCGCCGAAATCGCAGTCCAGGCCGCCTTGACCGGGCACTTCGTCTTTTCCACCCTCCATACCAACAATGCCGCCGGTGCCGTGACACGACTGGTCGATATGAATGTCGCCCCCTACCTCATCTCCTCGACACTTCAGGCCGTCCTCGCACAGCGCCTCACCCGTACCATCTGCTCCCAGTGCCGTACGGCTTATGCCCCAGACGACGAAGTATTGCGCCGTATGGGATTGTCCAGAAGCGATGTAGGAGACCGACAGTTCTATTATGGAGCTGGATGCAAAACCTGCAATGGAACAGGCTATAAAGGAAGAAAAGGCGTCTTTGAATACTTGCGTATCAGCGACCCCATTCGAGAGATGATCAACGACCGGCGACCTACGCTCTACATCCATCAAAAGGCTCGCGAGTTAGGTATGCGGACGATGCGCGAAGATGGCGTCCGCAATGTGCTTGACGGATATACGACCGTTGACGAAGTCCTGCGCTACACCTGATATGTACCTCTACGGCCCCGTTTATTCCCGCCGCTACGGACAATCCCTTGGCGTCGACCTGTCGAAAGGAAAGGTCTGCTCGTTCAACTGCCGTTTCTGCCAGCTCCAGCAAACGGAACATCCAACCATCGAGCGAACCGACCAGCCGTGCGTGGCGGAGGTGCTCAACGAGTTGGATACGTGGGCAAATGCGGGCAACTCGGCCGATTTCATTACCCTCTGTGGTTCAGGCGAACCGACTCTGCATCGGGGCTTTGGGCGCGTGTTGGAGTGGGTCAAGAAGCGGCCTCAGTTCAACTCGCTTCTGATGTCCAATGGTTCGTTGCTTTGGATGCCGGAGGTGCGCGAGCAGGCGGCTCTGGCCGATGTAGTCAAAGTCAGTCTCCACTGGTGGGATCAGGCCTCGTTCGAGTCTGTTGTGCGCCCGGCTCCATCGTTGCGACATGAGCAGATTCTTGAGGGCTACCGGCTCTTCCGACAGGCTTTCAAAGGGAAGCTCGACTTGGAAGTCTTTGTCATCCCGGGTTTCAACGACAGCACCGAGTGCATAGGCAAGATTGCCAGTCTGGCGCGGACATTCGCCCCCGATAGTGTGACGCTCAATACGGCCGAACGCAAGCCTACGGATGCGACCGTATACCCTTGCCCTCCGGAGCGCATGGCTCAGTTGCGTCGTCTGTTCGAGGCGTCAACCGAGCGTCACGCGGAAAGGAGCCAGTCGCACTTGGTCTATTCGCCTGCGGCGGTGCGAGCCTTCTTTGCGCACCATCCCATTCCGCTCGATGATTTGGCCAAGCAGTTTGGCGTCGACGTGCAGCATATCCGTCAGGCTCTGGAGTCGGAGGAATGAGCAAACCATCCCGCTATCCAAAGCCGTGGCACAAGCGTTTGTGGCGTTGGTTCTACTCACATTTCGAGTTTCTCCCCATCCTTTTGGGGTGTTGGCTGATTCCGCCTTTGCCGCGTAGCACGGTCCTTTGGCTAGCCAATATGGGAGCGGCTCTGGCTCCCTTCTTCGATCGTCGGGGTGCCCAATACGCACGGGCTAATATCAACTATCTCTTTCCGAAAGCCTCGCCCAGGCGCAAGGCTCTGATTCTACGAGGTTCCTACCGAAACATTATCCGCGTTATGCTCGACATGTTTTGGTTCGACAAGCGACACCCCGAGAAACTCTCACGCTGGACTTCGCTTTCGCCCGTCTGGCACGATTTCCTGGAGAAGTCTCAGCCGAAAGTCATCGTCACGGCCCATCACGGCAATTGGGAGATGGCTGGACATGTGGTGGTCTCGGCTGGCTATCCGCTTATGAGCGTCGGCAAGGCGTTGGGCTCTGCGCACACGACGGAGAAGCTCAATCGATTCCGGAGCCGCTTTGGGCAGGAGATTGTGCTGAGCGAGGGGGCCGTTCGGCCATTGTTGCGGACGCTCCGGAAAGGCGGCAACATTGCGCTCTTGGCAGACCAGCACCTTTCGGCCCGCGAAGGGGGAGTCTGGACAAATTTTATGGGGCACCGCGCACGCACGGCGCCCACTCCCGCCTTCTTCGCCCTCAGGGTGCCCCATTCGCTCATAGGTGTTGCCTACATGCAAGCCCGCCCCGATGGCAGCTACCAGTGCAAAACGCCCATCATTATCCAACCTATGCCCGGCGAAACCGTCGAAAGGTTGACACAACGCATAGTCGATGCTTCCAGTCAGCTGATCCGAAGGTTTCCTACCCAATGGCTCTACCAGTACAAACGATGGCGGGACATTCCTTACAACGCTACGCCGGAAGAGTTTCCTTTCTATGCAAGACCCGACAAACACGATCTTCCCCCAGCGCCTTGATGCCGAAGCGGTTGCCCCCAATCGCTTCTTTCATTATGTAGACACATTCAGGGAAGGCGGCGCCCTGCCACCTATGATGCAACTCAAGGTCGACCACACCCAGCGCGTGGCAGCCGACGCGCTTCGTATCATGCAGGCGGAAAACTGGCCGAATGACCGCATACAAGAGGGGCTCTGGGCTGCCTGGTTTCACGACATCTCGCGGTTTGAACAATTTCTTCGCTACGGCACCTTCAGCGACCGAAACAGCATCGACCACGGGGCACGCTCTGCCGAACTGATTGCCGAGAAGAAACTGCTTGACGGC
>JAXFQS010000014.1:0-4571 GCA_034178815.1 Kiritimatiellia bacterium
CAACCCCTCGCCCCCAGACCTGCACACCCCCCAGGCCCGGGGGCGAAAACCATATCCCCGCACACATTTCCATTTGACCACCCAAATAAAAAGTGCTATCCTCCACCCCGAATTGACACCATTAGGACAAAACCAAAACAATCATACAGGGAACACCATGCCACCACGCACCCACGCCGCAACCCTCCTCCTGCTCGCACTCCTCCCCACCCTCGCCACCGCCTGGGACATCGTCCGCGACCATAAACCAGCCGCCTCCATCCTCCTGCCAAACCCCACACCGCCCCCCGTCCAAACCGCAGCCGACGAACTCACCAACTACCTCTTCCAAATCACCGGCGCCCACCTCCCCGTCTCCAGCCAACCCGTCCCCGGCCTCAAAACCATCCGCCTCGGCACCCCAGTCACAAACACCAAACCAGACGAAATACGCCTCAAAATCACCTCGCCCGACACCCTCGAACTCACCGGAGACCAACCCCGCGGCACCCTCTACGCCGTCTACGAACTCCTCGACCGCCTAGGCTGCCGCTTCTGGTCACCGCGCCAATCCACCATCCCCAGGCAACCCACCATTACCCTCCCCGATACCCTCGACTACGCCTACGCCCCGCCCTTCCGCTGGCGCCAAGCCTACGGAGAACCCAGTCTCGACTACCGTTGGGCCGTGCGCAACAGGTTGAACGGCGGCTACTGGGGGCAACCCAACATTCCCCCCGCCTGGGGGCAATCCTACGCCATCGATGTGGGCGAGACCCTGACCCTCAGATGGGTCAAATCGAAAGCGCATTTTGCCAACCACCCCGAGTGGTACGCCTACCGCAACAGGAGCAAAAAGCGCGAACCCGGGCAACTCTGTATGACTAACCCCGAAGTCCGCGCCCGCCTACTCGAGGAGGTGCGCGACTACCTCCACAAGCACCCGGAGACGGAAACCTTATCCCTCTGCGGCAACGATTCTGACCAGTACTGCCAATGCACCAACGGCTGCGACCGGCTCACGCAAACGCACGGCACCTATGCCGCCCAACTGGTCGATATGGCGAACTTCGTGGCCTCCTCTCTTGAGCGCGAATTTCCCCGCGTACGCTACATCATCCTGGCCTATTGGACCACATTCGGCGCGCCCAAGGGGATGAAACTCCACCCCCAAGTGGAAGTCTGCTGCGCCCATCTTCGCGACTTCTCCCGGACGGCGGAGGAGGATGCCTATTACCGCGACGGGCTCTACCGCTGGCGCGACCTGGCGCCCAACAAACGCCTCTGGATCTGGGACTACAACGCCTGCTTTACCGACTTCATCACCGCGCTGCCTCAATTCCGCCCCATCGGTGCGAATATGCGCTTCTACCGCTCGCTGGGCGTGCAAGGATTCGTCTGCCAAATGCCGTGGGGAAGTTGCGCGGACTGGGTCGACCTGCGGGGCTGGCTGTGGGGTCGGATGGCGTGGAACCCCGACCTCGACGAGGCCCGCGAGATTGACTCCTGGATTGACGGCACGATGGGCTCCGGAGCCCCCTATATGAAGCGCCAACTCGCCGCCATCGAAGCCGCCTGCAAGGGACATTGCGGCCCGTACGCCGTCACCGCCTTCGTCAAGAGTTGGCTCTCGACCAACGCGCCTCTTGCCCTGACCTGCCTCGACCTCCAGAACCAGGCCCTCGCGGCAACCGTCAACGAACCTGAAGCCCACGCCACCATCGAGCGCCAATCCGCCGCCCTGCTCGATGCCCTCATCCGCGCCTACCGCCCGCTCGCCAAGCGCCTCGAAGGTGCCCCACGCCAACTCCCGCCACGCGCCGAACTCATCGACCGCCTCGAAGCCATCTTCACCAAGCACAAGTGCTCGACCTACCGCGAATGGGATATGCCGGTGAACCTCATCAAGGCGATGCGCAAAGAGGACTTTGGTATCAAGGAATAGCCCTCTTTCTTTTATGCGAATTTCCCCGATTCCTACCCTCCTCCTGCTCCCCTTCCTAGCAACCTCTCTCCCCGCCTCGCAGCAACCTTCCGCCCCACGGGAAGCCCGCGCCTCCGACCCCATCCCGGAAATCCAACTCGCCCCGGCAGTGCGTCCACCCGCGATGGAAGTGCTGCCCCTGGGCGCCGTGCGCCCCGAAGGCTGGCTCCGGCTGCAACTCGAAAAACAGCGCGACGGACTGACCGGACACGCCGAAGCACTCTACCGCGACATCGGCCAGTCCGACTGGCTCACCGGCGACAAACGCGGCGGCGAATTCGCCTGGGAGCGCGGCCCCTACTACGCCCGCGGACTCGTCGCCCTCGCCCTCATTCTCGACGACCCCGCCCTCAAAACCAAAGCCCGCCGCTGGGTCGACGCCGCCCTCGCCTCCCAACGCCCCGACGGTGACTTCGGCCCCAAGCCAGCCAACTGGTGGGCCAATATGCTCGTCCTCCACTACCTGCGCGACTGGCAGGAAGCCACCGGCGACGAGCGCATCCTCCCCTTCCTCCTGCGCTACGCCGACTTCCACCTCCGCACCCTCGACCGCAAGACCCTCCGGCAAGACTCCCCCTGGGCCATGTGCCGCGCCGGAGACGAAATCGAACTCCTCCTCTGGCTCCACGCTAGGACCCAAAACGCCATTCCCCTCGCCCTCGCCTCCCGCCTGCTCGAACAGGGCGCCGACTGGACGCGCTACTACCACTTCGGCGGCGACGGCGGCTGGAACCTCGGCTACCGCGAGCACATTGTCAACTTCATGCAGGGCCTTAAACTCCCCGCCCTCCAGTCAAGACTCCTCCCCGACTCAGCCCCCCTCCGCCCCCTCGCCCTCACCGCCTACCGCGCCGCCTTCGGGCCAACCTCCTGGGCCATGGCCATGCACGGCCGCCCCGACCGCATGCTCAACGGCATGGAGCCTCTCTGCGGACACTCCCCCTCGGCGGGCACCGAACTCTGCGCTATTGTCGAACGCATCCTCTCCTGCCGCGAGGTGCTTGCATCGACCGCGGAGGTGCTCGCCGCAGACGACCTCGAACGGGTAGCCTACAACGCGTTGCCGGCCACCTTGGGGGACGACGGCAAGGGCGCGCGCTACTACTGCGTGCTCAACCAGCCCCGTTGCGAATGGGGTCGACACCACAGTTGCGTGCACAACTCCGTCGCATCTTCCTTCGTACCTTGCGCCGACCCGGGTTTCGGCTGCTGCCGCTCCAACTTCCACATTGGATGGCCCAAATTCGTCCAGTCCATGTGGATGCGAAGCGGCAACGGATTGGCGGCAATCGCGTACGGCCCGTCGACGGTATCCGCCCAAGGCCTGACCCTCAAGGTCGGCGGCAACTACCCCTTCGGAGACACTGTCACGATCGAGATTCTCGCCTCCGACGGGGCGCGAAGGCCGCTCGACCTGCGCATCCCCGGCTGGACGAAACGAGCCACCATCCGTCTCAACTGCAAGTGCCTGACCAACCTCGAAGCGGGTTCTTTCTTCCGCTTGGAACGGGTCTGGTGCGCGGGCGAGCGCCTCGAACTCTGCTTCGAGCCCGAGACGGAACGCATTGGCGGGATCAACGGCTCCATCTCCCTGCGACGCGGCCCGCTGCTCTACTGCCTTCCCATCGAAGCCGAAGTCAAGACCACCGCCTATACCAACCCGAAAGACCCGAGTTACTGCTTCATCAACGCGGAAGACCTCAAGCAGGGCCGCGACCGCTTTCCTGCCAAAGAATACCTCCCGAAGGTTGCTTGGAACCGCGTCCTGTTGTGCCAACCTGACGAAGCCATTCCTTTCTACCCAGCGCCCCTGAAGATAGACACCGATCCCTTCCGCCACGGCGCAGCGCCCTGCCGCCTCGAAGTCCAGACTGGGGCGACAAGCCTAGGCGGATGGGGAACCTGGGTCAATGACGCCGGTGCCATCCCCCACGACCCTCCGCCCTCCCCCGTCCCGGACACCCTCATCACCGACATCAAGCCTGCCTTCCTCGTCCCCCTCGGCTCAACACAAGTCCGCCTCGCACTCCTCCCTTGGGCGCCAGCCCCCGCAACAAAAACCGCCGGGCGGCTCAACCCCACAAACCAAATCGAGCAGGCCAAATAAAACCCTCCAAGGCACCTCTCCTGGCCGTTCGCCTGTTGGGACTCCCCCTCGCCGCCGACACCTGCGTCTGGGACGGGTACGAACTGCGTACCCGCACCGACAAGCCCTCGACGCCGTCCCGCTCAAGGCAACTACGCCATCTCGAAAGAGGAGAATTCCGCCCTCGACACTGCCTACTTCCCCGCTATGGTTCTGCGCGTGATGCGGGCGCTCGACTATGTCACATCCCGTCCCGAATGGAGCCGCCAAGACCTTCTCGTCCAAGGCACCTCCCAAGGCGGTCTGCAGGCGAGTTGGGCGGCTGGTCTCGCCCCGGTTATGACGCTCGCCTCGGTCTGCATCCCCTGGAATTGCAACTTGGGAGTCCTCGACAATCCCAAGAAACTCCGCGGCACTGGGCACATTCCCTAGACTCCGGGACTGGGCTACTTTGATGCCGTGAACCCTATCAAGCGCCCTTGCGCCTGTGTGTCGATTACCCCGTGCCGGGCTGGCCGACTT
>JAXFQS010000019.1:0-7391 GCA_034178815.1 Kiritimatiellia bacterium
CCGGTCGGAGAGGCGAACTCGTGCTGAATGTGGAATTCGTTGAGCCAATAGCGGGGAAGGGGAAACGGTCGGATTTTCACGACCGGTTCATTGTAAACGAGATGTATACGGTGTTATTGCCGGGTGGACTGGATATTTGTGATGAAGAAGGCAAAATAAAGACATTCAAAATTGGACTTTTTTTCGATGAGAGTCGCGACGATGATAAACGGAAGCAGGGGAATAGTCGCGGTGGTGATAACCTGAAGCGGGGGATGGTGCTGAATCATCAGAGGCGGAAATTGGAACCGGAAAAAGTGGATTTGCCCGCGCCGTCATATGAGCGAATCATCAGGGAGTCGCCCCGGGTTCGGCTTACGGTGAATGGATAGGAGGAGTTATGGGAGCGGAGAATCAAAGAATTCCAGCGGAACGCGCGAAAAACCGCCTCGTCGCGAGAGCCGTGCAACCGCGCGGAGACGCCTCCACCAATGACGCGCCTGATGGCGGCGCAGAGACAACCACAAAGTCTGTTCTTGAAATTGCCACGCGCTTGGGCAAGGAAGATCTTGAGACGGTCTTGTCTGATTTTTCGGAGCGGGGGAAGGATTCGTTTCAGCCGGTTTGGCTGAACTTCTGCACGACGCATCCCAATGCCGCGGCAAAGCAGTGCTTCGCCATGAGGAAGCAGGGGAGCGTGGCTGCGATTGCGTCCTATTATCTGGCCAAGACGCTGTATCATCTTGACAACAAGAAGAATCTAAATGTGTTTGCGTGGTGCGCGCTTAACGCCATAAAGGGTTTTCAGCAGGAAGCGCGTTCAAAAAAAGCCGATTATCGTTCGCATATAGAGGGGATTGTGAGGGAACTGTGTTCTCTTGATATTCAACCCAAGTCGGAGTACGATCAGATTCTGATTGCGCAGATCCGCCATTACAAGACGGTCGTATTGGCTTCCGAGGAGCATCTTGCGGCGGCGTTTGAAGAGCAGCGCGCCAAATACCTGGAGCATCCCGAAGACATCAATAATCTCCGAGGTTTGGGGTGGACATTGCACGACTGCATAAAGTTGGCGTCCGAGACATTGAAGAGCCGAAAACTGGTCGGATTCTTCTCCGACGAGTTGCGGCGTCTGGCCTATCCCGAGGCGATGAAGAGCCTTGATGAAAAGTTGGTCAATTGCTTTGCGAGCGACTTGAAGAAGGCTGAGGACTTTCTGAGCGGTACGGGCGAGGTTCTGGCTTTGGCCAAAGGGAATGATTTAAGTGCCGCGCTGGTTGCCGCGGAGAAATTGGCAGCCGAGCAGCCTGAGAGCGCGGCGGCTCATATTGCCCTGGCCGGTATCTATGACAAGATGCAGCGTACCCAAGAGGCGTTGAAGGAGTATCGTCTCGCCAACAAGATTGATCCCGAGAATGAAAAGGCTCAGAATGGCGCCGCGTGGGCGCTCGTGCGGTTGATAAATGAGGCGCTTAAGGCGGGCTGGTTGCCGACTCGGGAGAATGGGTGGGATTTCGGCTCTATGACAGCGTTCATCCCAAAGCATTCGGCGTTCATAGCCGAAGCAAAGAACGATGGCCGCACAATCGTTCCGCCCACAGGCTGCGTTCGAGCAGACTCGATCATCTCAGTCGAAGAAATCTTCGGAGAGACGCGTTCTCCCGATGTCGAGGAGAGCAAACGAAGGAAGCGGTCTGAATCGAGGGTGATATACCGGGGGCTCTCCTGCCTGTCCAAATGGAAGGCGATAAAACGCCCGTCACTTGTTTATTCCCAGTTGCTGCGTGCCTATACGAGGGTCGTCAAATCGGCCGGAAAAGAGGTGCCGTGGAGTTTGGCTGAGGGCTATCTGGGATTTGTCAAAGCGTGGAATCTGGCGAACCTTACGGATGATGACCGGAAGCCTTTTGTCCCGCAGGACAACCCCAAATCGAGTTATCCATCATTGGCGGAGCATGTTGTGGGGGCTTTGTACCGGTGTGCGATTGTGTTGTCGCGGGCTGGCAGTCCGCTGCTCAAGGAAAATCCTTGGGTGATGGCAGCTATTGCTCAGGCTGTCGAGGCATACCCCAAGCAAAGGTGGTTCCCGTATTATTACGGTAAACTTCTTGTGGAGCAGGGGCGCTGCGAGGACGCCAGGGGTTACCTTATTAAAATCGCCCAACAGAAGATGTCGGAGTTCTGGGTGTGGCAGGTGCTTGCCGAAACCTATCCGGACAATCCAGACCGGCAGTTGGTCTGCCTGTGCCGTGCGGCATTGTGCAAGGTGCCGGACGAGGCGCTTCTTGTGTCCGTTCACGAAATGCTTGGCGCGTTGCTGAAATCGCGCGGCATGGATGCTGAAGCCTTGTGCGAGTTTCAGAAAGTTGATGCGATGCGCGCCGCCAAAAACTGGAGGGCCATCGACCGCGGGGAGGATTATTTGCTCTGGTCTCAACAGGTGACCGCGGTCAGGAATAATGGCAGGTTGTATCGGCAGTGGGCGGACAAGGCGGATGCGATTGTGCTGGAGCATCTTCCAAGCATAGAGGCGATTGTCACGGCCCGGTATACGGATCGCGAGCGGAACGAAGAGGTCGCCAAGGTGTGGTGGGTGGCATCGGGAGGGAAGCGGGACATGCGCGTCAAGGCTCAGCGATTCCCGGTTCTCCGAAAAGCCGTTCCGGGCCTGCCGATTCGCGTCTGGATCGATACGGTTGATGGCCGTGATGTTCTGCTCAAGGCGGAGCCGCGCGAAGAGGGGAGCCCGTGGGATATCTATCCGAAACAACCCGGGGTGCTGGTGGCGCAGGACGAGCGCCGCGGACGATCCCTGTTCGTGATCGGTGACAGGGGTGAGACCTGCTCCGTGGATTGGCGCGACCGCGAGGATTTGCGCGAGATGGCCATCGGGACAGTTGGCGAGTTGGCGCTCTTCGCACGGCCTGACGGCAGAAGGGAAGTCCGCCATGTGGCGTTTCCCGAAGATGGTGTTTTGCCGCCATTTGCCAAGGTCTATTCCGGGACGCTCCGCATTCCAGAGGGAAGAAGTTTTGGATTTGTTGGCGAGGGTATATTCGTGCCCGAAGATGTCCTGTCAGGCATTGAGGGCGGTTGCTTCGTCACCGGCATTGCGACGCGTTCGTATGACCGGACGAAAAATTGCCCCGGGTGGAGGGCCGTGACCCTAGAGGTCAAACGATGAATTTATGGAGGTGGGCGTCGCGCACGGCGAAAGTCCGTGTTTGTAGCGGGGCTTGGAGGCCATTGGCTCCCCGTATTAAGTGACTCCGGGCGTCCGAGAGGGCGCACATCTACACTAATCACATTCCGCGACGCATCCACCTCCGCCATTTTTATGAAACTCGATGACTACTTCAGCCTGTTTGAGGTCGTAAAGATGCTGAGCGCCTGGCGGGTCAAGACGGCCGCCACGCGCCATCAGTATCAGTTGTATTGGAGTCGGCTTCAGATTGAGCGTCCCAGCGCGGACGAAGATGTTTCTCCCGCGGGACAATTCCCTTCAGAGGAGGCAGCCCTGCTACCGCCCCGGAGGGAATGGCGTCGGGGCAGAAAGGATTCCCGAAAGACGCAGTCCTCGGCGAAGGTTTCCGCCCTGTCAATCATTCGGACGGTGTCGGGATATGAGAAGTCCGGAAAGTTGCCGATGACGAGTTGGGGGCGGCAACTGTTGAAGTTTTATGAAGCACTCCGCTTGTCGCTATTGACGGGAAATGTGAAACTGAATCCGCCAACCATAAAACTTGTGCGAAAGAGTATCGGCCGCGTTGATGCTATGGATGAGACAAAGCGCAAGTCGGCCTATCGAAGTTTGGCTCTGTTCCGCGATTTGCGCGATCGCATTTTGATTGGCAAGACGACGACTTATTTGCGCGATCTCTTTGACTCGGAGTTGAAGGACTGCTGTTATGCGTTTCGGCGCAATGGCAGACGCTTCTCCTTTCGATCGGCCGTGGCCGATTTAGTGGAATACCGAAAGCGCTTCTCCGGAAAGACGCTCTATGTGGCCGATTGCGATGTGCAGAAGTTTTTCGATGTAATCAACCACGATGTGATTAGAAGCGCATATGATTCGTTTGTGCATCGTGTCGCAGAAAAGGATCCAGATCCGCGCGCGCGTCAAATCCTTGAGGCCTATCTTGGCGTCTATTCGTTTCCGGCGATAGTGGAGAATTGTCAGGATCCGGAGGTCATCGCAAAAAGAGGGTTCGTGGCGAAAGTGCCGGAGTCGGTTCTTGAAGAGTTGTATCCTGGCGTGCAGGCAAACGAGCTCCACCTCGGCATACCCCAAGGAGGCGCCTTGTCTCCACTGCTGGCCAACATCGTGATGGATGCGGCAGATAGAGCCGTCTTGTCGGATGCGGACTCCGACCTGTTTTACGCCCGCTATTGCGATGATATGGTTATTGCGCACCCGGACAAGCGCAAATGCGCAGCCGCTTTGCGCCGTTATTTGGATGCGCTGGAACTCCTCAAGTTGCCGGTTCATAAACTCAGTCGGAAGACACGGTATTCCGCGTCCTACTTTACGGAGAAGTCCAAGGGGCCGATTGCCTGGAAGAAGACAGCCATCGGCTTGTCCGGAACGAATTGGGTGAGTTTCCTGGGCCATCAGATACGATATGATGGTGCGGTTCGCGTGCGCAAGGAGACCATTCAGAAGCATCAGGAGAAGCTTCAGTTGGAGAAGGTGGCTCTGGTACACAATCTCAAACGCGCGAAAGGGCGGTATCGAGACGGCACGGATTGGAAGGATCTGCTGCGGGCGTTTCAGATGCGGCTCACGGCAATCGGAGTTGGTCGTGTCGACCGATCTGCGGATGCGCCGCAGGCTCAAAGTTGGCTGTCGGTTTTTGTCAGAACCCTGAAACAGGGTGGGCCTGCCGAAACGCAGTTGCGCAATCTCGACAAGACAAAAGGCGGTGTGCTGGCATCGGTGAAGTGGATTTTGAAATCATCGTGGTGGAATCTTCCGAAAAAGACAAGCCAGAAAGCGATGGCAGATCCTTCGGCGAAGAAGCGGAAAGTACGGCGTGGTTATTTTGGCGCACCATTCAGTTATTATGGCTCTTTGATGGGGAGCGCCAGACCGAGCGTGCAGGACGAGGGAAGAGAAGATGATCTTTCCGGTGGATTCGATGCCTATTCAAAAGTTTAAAGAGAGAAGACCCTAATCAACTGTTAGCGGGGCGCGAAAATGGGCACTTGCAATCGAGGAAGACAAACCTCAAAAGGAAAAGGCTTTACCGCTTGATCTTCCGCGCGCTCGATTTGTTCTAATGCGACGAGGGCTATCCGTCGACTGCGCGGCGGAGAAGTCGATAAGAGCAGGCCCATTGCCGTCTCACGCGCTGGCGAGACCCTGGCTTTCGGCAACAATGGCTAGTAGGACGACGCGCGCCCAACAGAGCCTGCCTTTCTCACTGAGATGGCAGTCGGCTGTTGGGCGAACCTATTCGGTTTTCGTCTCCACCAACCTTACGGATGGATGGAGCGAGAGCCCGGTCGCGGAGATTGACGGAACCGGCGCGGAAATCGAGTATGTCCCGCCGCAAGGCAACGCATCGATGTTCTTCAAGGTGACCGTCCGGTTGTCGAACAACTACTAATTGGTAAGAACACTTAAGCCGATTCCGCTCAAGGGCAACCCCCAATACGAAGAAAAGCGGTTGCCGCGTGAAATCACCACCACCTCGCCAGCTATCACCTCTTACATTTGACGGCGGGGTGGGCCTCGGCAACAATAAGGTCGACTTCCTAGCAGACCCCGCCCGCCTGACCAAGTGGCCCGACCTGACGGATGCCCAGCGGAAACTGTACACCGACGCCGTCGGGCTCCACGCCCATCCCGAGCACCAAACCCAGATCAGCAACCTCATCCACGAAGTGCACGCGATGCTGCCCGGCCTCTTCTCCCCGCGCCGCCGCGCCTTCGAATCCAGCCCCATCCACGGACTCGTCACGGGACGCCCGAAGCAGTGGGCCGAGCACTACATCATCCTCGTCAACATGACGGGCGAGGAGGTCGAGGCCGACATCACCATCCCCGAGTCGCACTTCCGCACGGCGCTTCCGCGCCTCTTCGTGCCGCGCGTGCCGGCGTTCGGCAAAGTCGGCAAGCAGAAACTGGATCGCAACGGCCATCTCCTCTTCGGGGCGCCTTGGGAGAAACTGGCGGGGCCGGGCCGCATCAAGCGCCGCTTCAAGCCTTGGGAAACGGTGGTATACGGATGGTGAGCGGGCGCTAGACTCTGCGCGGCGGATTCAGCCTGCCTAAAGCGGTGGATAAGGTCGACGATATTTTTTTGCACGGGCCGGCGGAATCGGGTTGACATCAGGCGGAGGATATGGCATATTGAAAGCGCTCTGCGGGGTTCGCTCCGCAGCCCTTCGGGGGTGTACTGGTTTCGACGGGTCAGTTCGGAATCCAGGCGGCGCGTCGGGGATGGCTGTTGGCCCCGTAAAACATCAGCCGAAAATTAACTGCGAACGCTGAGTTTGCTCTCGCGGCCTAGTTAGCCCGCGACGCCAAGGCACTGACGCCCGATGGGTGCGGCGGCGACGACTATCGGGTCTTGTCGGATTGCCGGGTCTCCGGGCGATTCGCACTCGTATAATCTGGGGACTGGTCTGGTGGTTGGCCTGCCCATGGTCTTGCCGCCGGATGAGATTCGATCATGGGACACACGCGTAGATGTCTGGAGGGCGTTGGTCCGGAAGGGGGTTCGACTCCCCCCACCTCCACCACTATCTTAGGGACTCTTGAGCCGTCCACAACGGCGCGGGTTCCCGCATCGCAAAAAAGCCCCGTGTTTGGGGCTTTTTTGTTATCCCGTCCGGCCGTTATAGGGACTCGCCTCTGGCTCTCTCCGCAGATGTCCTCTATTTCTGGCGAAACCCCTATTTGCTTTTCGGATGCCGTCCGAAACGCAAACCCCTTATTTTATTGGGTAAAACGCGATTTCTCTACTCTGCCGCCCTGTTTGGGATGTCAAGTATGATAGAGATAGGGCAGGCGTTCGCACACTCCGGAAAAGTCACTATTTCGCTGGATATGTCCCAGACTATACGCCAGTATAGGCGGTAGTGAATTTGGCGGAATCTTGCTACCTCCTGCCCGGAGGCGGTGATAGAGAATGCCATAGGAGCTGAAGCAATGGAAAACAACCAGAAAGTTCAAGACAACCTGCTGGACGCCGCACAGGTGATGGCCGATGCCATTGCACGGCTTGCCGAGAGGCGTCGTGTTCAGAAGGAGGCGTCGTAAATGGAGCGTCTGCCCAATTCCCTATTGACCGAAATCAATGCGGTCTCGCGGATGGACTCGCAGGCTCTCCGAGCCCGCTACGGACACTTCTTCGGCGAGAATTCGACGCGCTCGACCGCAAGCCTGCGTTCGGAAGTCATCTACA
>JAXFQS010000032.1:0-21935 GCA_034178815.1 Kiritimatiellia bacterium
CAGCACCGCAAGCCAGACTTTAATGACGGCGGGTTCGCTCCATCCCAGCAAAGTGACCAAATCGAGCGGGAAACACATCCCGACCCCAATCGACAGAAACACCAATGGAACGAAAATGCAGGTGCCAATCAGCAGGGGCAGTCCGCGCCGATAGGTCAACCAACCAAAAACCGGAGCCATTGCGATAAAGAGGAGCGAAGCCGTAGCCGTTGCAGGCGTAGAGGTAAAAGTTTTCGACACCAAAAGAGAGAAGACCGCTACCACCAACACAAGGGCCGCAATGCAGAAAAGTATGAAAACCTGACGCCCGCACCGACCAATAACCTTCTCGACAATGCCCGCAATCGATTTACCCTCGTGGCGAATCGAGATAAACATGGCAGCAAAATCGTGGAACGCGCCCAGAAAAACGCATCCAAGCAGAATCCAGGCAAGCGCAGGTGCCCAGCCATACTTCAACGCAATAATGGGGCCAACAATAGGCCCGGCCCCCGCAATCCCGGCAAAGTGGTGGCCAAACAGAACCATCGGATGCGCAGGTTCGTAATCCCGGCCATCCCGCAAGGTAAACGCAGGAGTCTTCCGAGAGGCATCGATGCCAAAAAGGCGTTCAATTCCGCGCCCCACAACAAAATACATCAGCGCAAACCAGGCAATTGCCCCTAGCAACAACAGACACCCGCTCATTCGCTCAGCGCTCCATCTCTCAAAAGTCCGAGAAAATCGGCAAGCAACCGGGCCATCCCAGGAATAGCCGCGTGACACTTGGCCAAAATCGCATTATGATCCAAAGGCCCAACCGCGATCCCCGCAGCCAAGTTGGTCACGCAACTGATGCAGGCCAATTCAATACCGCAGGCCCGAGCAACCATTGCTTCGGGGACTGTCGACATACCAATGACATCGGCCCCTAGGCGCTTGTAAATCTGAATTTCGGCAGGAGTCTCGAATGCTGGACCGGCAGAATAGGCATAGACACCATCCCTCAACGGCACCTGTGCGCACTCTGCAGCTTGCCGCAAGAGAGCATTAAGCCTAGGAGAATAGACGGCCGACATGTCGGGAAAACGCTCGCCCCAACCATCCACAACCGCCCCCTGCAAAGGGGAAATGCCCGTCAAATTGAAATGGTCGCGCAACAAGACCAATTCCCCGGGGAATAGCCCATCAGCAATGCCGCCAGAAGCATTCGTCAAGACAAGTTGACGGCACCCATTGCGGCGCAACAATTCCACCGGCAACACAACCGACTCCCACCCGCAGCCCTCATACCAGTGGCGGCGGCCGCAAAAACACCACAATCGAAACCCAGCCTTGTCCAGAATCGTCAGTTCACCCTTGTGTCCCACCACCGTGCTCGCGCCCAATCCAGCCACAGAGGCATAGGGCATGCTCGCAACCACTTGGGCACCGGTGCACCACTCCGACAATGCATCGCCCCATCCCGAACCAAAAATAAGAGCACAATCAGCTGGACGGTTTCGGACAGCCGAAGGAAGAGAATTCCATGCCCGATCAAATATGTTCGTATCGATCATATGTCTTCCTCCCGTCCATGAAAGTCAACTCCACCCTTAAGGGGAAAGTCATGCCACCAAATGGGGTGTTACGCGACTTGGAAAAGCCGCTCTTCGTATGGTAGTGCCAAACGGTCTTCCTAAAAAGAGCCAGATCGGCTGGAGCACCAAAACGAAGGGCCGGTGGCGCAACTCCCAGCAATGTCGCTGGGGCTGTTGTCCAAAGGGCGGCCCAGCGCAATGGCGGCAGTTCCCCGGGTTCCACCATTGCCTGCCAAGTAATCGCCGCGGCGGTCTCCAACCCAATAATTCCTGATGCGGCTTGGGCATAAGGCAGATTCTTCCGAGCCGGCGCATGAGGGGCATGGTCGGTAGCAAAGGCTTGTATCGTACCGTCTTTTATTCCCTGCCTCAAAGCCCGAACATCCTCCTTGGTTCCCAGCGGCGGAGCCATGCGCCAGTTGCCATCGTTTGCAGGGATTTGTTCACAGGATATCGAGAGATGATGGGGGGTAACCTCTGCCGTGACGCAGATTCCCTTGCGCTGGGCTTGTCGAATCAGTTCAACGGATTCTGCGCAGGAGAGGTGCTGGATATGGATATGGCCTCCGGACTCCTCTGCCAGACGGATATCCTGTCGAACGGCGTCGACCTCTGCCTGTGGGGAAAATATAGGGATACCGTTCTGCCTTGCGATCCGACAATCGCGTATGACGCCTTTTCCTGCAATGTCGGGCAGTACGGCGTGATCCATCACGAGTTTGCCAAGCGTATGGGCTTGAACAAGCGCCTGCCGCATCAATGAGGAATCGTGCACCATCGCACCGTCATCCGTGAAGGCTACCGCGCCCGCCTCTGCCAGATGCGGCAGGTCGGCAAGCTGCTTGCCGGCGCGGTCCACGGTGATGGCTGCGGATGGTAGAATCCGAACCGGCAAATCGTTCCGTTGCTGATGGTAGATTATCTCCGGGCTATCGCATGCCGGCAAGGTATTGGGCATGGTCACAACGCGTGTAAATCCTCCGGCGGCGGCCGCCTGCGCCCCGGTCTGCAAGGTCTCCGCCTCGGTGATGCCCGGATCTCGAAAATGCACATGCATATCTAGGAGTCCGGGTGTTGCAATGCAGTCGCGTCCGTCGACAATGCGGCAGTCGGGGAGTGATGGTGGTTTAGGCAGGAGTGTACCGTTCGGGTCAATGAACAAGTCCATCACGCCGTCGTAGGCGGAAAGCGGATTGAGGAGACGAACGGATTGAAGCAGGATTGGTTGCATCAGAGAATCTTCATTCGCGGCAGGTCTTGAATGTCCACGCACCCCACGAGTAGACCGTTGGAGTCCACAACGGGCAAGTCGTCGATCTTGTACTGTTCGAACACGCGCAACACATCTACAGCCAATGCCGTATCAACCACATGGACGGGCCTCGGGGTCATGACAGAAGCGATGTCCTGGCGAAGAACATTGGGTGAGTCGGCCAAATGGCGGCGCAAGTCGCCGTCTGTGAAAATACCCAGCAGATGACCGTCCGAGTCGACAATACACGCGGCTCCGGCCTTTGCGCCGGTCATGGCAACGATTGCGTCCTGGACGGATGCCGTCTCTCGAATGACGGCGGCCTTTGCTCCGGCGCGCATGATGTCGCGGACCTTGAACAAGAGCGCCTTGCCAATGGCCCCGGCGGGATGGCGCAGGGCAAAGTCGCTCTTCTTGAAGCCACGCTCTTGCATCAAAACCAAAGCCAGTGCATCGCCTAGCGCAAGCGTTGCCGTGGTGCTGGTTGTCGGAGCCATATTGAAGGGGCAGGCTTCGCGGCTGACTGGTACGGGGAGCAGCACATCACCCAAAGTAGCCAATGTGCTGTCCGCGCGGCCGGTCATAGCAATCACCGGGACGCCAAGGCGTTTGACCGCAGGAATCAACGCAAGTATTTCATCCGACTCGCCGGAGAAACTCAACGCGACCAAGGTATCTCTCGGATCGAGCATACCAAGGTCTCCATGCATAGCCTGCACAGGATTGAGGACAACAGATGTAGACCCAGTACTGGAAAGGGTTGCCGAGATTTTCTCCGCGATATGGAGATTCTTCCCGATACCCGTCACGACGATGCGCCCGCCATCCGACAAGGTCTTCAGTAGCAAACTAACTGACTGGACAAAGTCCGCACCTAGACCATCGCGCGTTTGCTTCAAACCCTCGATTTCATCGTCCAAGACTCTTTGGGCGCAACTAATCCGATCAAAACTCATCTTTTCCCCACCTAAATCTTGCGCAACTGATCCAAACGAGCCGTCTCCGGCAAAGGCCCGACAATCGGTCTGGCATACTCAAGAAACGCCCGGGTCACATCGTGCCCGGTTCGGGCAATGAACTTCGGCGGCATCGAGCGGGTCACCTTGGCGACCGAGCCCAGCGGGACAACCCGATATTCGACCGCATACTGCCTGCCAACCTTGCGGCGAATCGCGACCGAGCCCGAACGCGTCTTGCCATCGAGCGCGGCCTTGACCGCACAAGTTCCGACCTCAAAAGCCTCACGGGAATCCGTCGTCGAGACACACCCCGCAAAAGAACGCTGCAAATAACCGAATGTATCAGCGCGAACACGCTTGACACCCAACTTTTTCACCTCAGACGCCAACAAATCGCCCAAAGCACCCGTGCCGCTGAGTTGCAGATTCCCGTGCGAATCCTTCTCCTGTGAGAACTTCGCGACAATCGGTACGCCCTGGGCATCGCGGATACCCTCTGAGACGGCGACCACGCACCGCCCGAACTGCTT
Organism: Kiritimatiellia bacterium; assembly: GCA_034178815.1. Taxonomy (GTDB): domain Bacteria; phylum Verrucomicrobiota; class Kiritimatiellia; order RFP12; family DVOR01; genus JAXFQS01. The sequence continues at coordinate 4,301 of JAXFQS010000032.1, forward strand.
CATCTTGCCCTCAACATCCTTGAGAAACTGGGGAAGACTGAACGGAACCTCAGGCATATAAATCAGATGAGGGCCATCATCAGGATCCTGCCGGGCCAAGGCAGATGCCGCGACCAAGAAGCCAGCATCGCGCCCCATCACAACATCAATCTTGACCCCACCCAAGGCCCGATTGTCCAAATCATCACCTCGAATGGCACAGGCGACAAAACGCGCCGCACTGCCATAGCCTGGCGTATGATCGTTCTGCCTCAAATCATTGTCAATCGTCTTGGCGATATGGAAACAACGCAAATCATGCTTGGCGACAGCCGCAGCCTGAGCAAGAATATGCGTCGTCTCGGCCGTATCATTTCCGCCAATGTAGAAAAACCATTTAACCTGATGCTTCCGTAGAACCCGGAAGACCTCCTCGCAGTCAGCCGGCGTGGCCTTATGCCGGACGGAACCAAGCGCAGAAGACGGCGTTGCCGCGACACGGCGCAAAGTCGAGACCTTCTCCTTCCGGAAGTCGATGAACTCCTCCTTCAAAATGCCATCAATTCCATGAACCGCACCTAAAATCTTGCCGATGCGACGCTCTTTCCGTGCCGCCAAAACTGCGCCAATCAGGCTCTGGTTGATTACCATTGACGGGCCGCCACTCTGGGCGATAAGCATATTACCCTCAAACATTCTCGTCTCCTCGTTTCTGTCACTGCGCAACCGCCGCAACAGGCCGCACAACCAACGGATAGCGCATCTTCAAAACCTGGTCAAGCAGGATTTCCACCCAATAGGTTCCTGGCCCGGGGAACTTGATGTTCATAAACACCTCCACGCTCGTCGCAGTCTGAAGATCGTTCTTGAACTCAATGGGAAATTCGCCTCCCTCCACGACAATCGTATGCCCATCAGGCGCAACAATGCGCGAGTGCTGCCGAAAGTGCCCCGAACCGCAACACCAACGATTGACCAAGCACAGTTTAGGAAAATGAGGCGCGCCCTCCCGGTAGAGGATTCCCTCGAAAATGCCTATCAGGATAAACTTTCCGTTGCGCTCTTGCCGGACATCATCGCAAACAAGGCTGGACTGCAAATCCGGGATGACCGAATCAGACATTAAAGCACTCCGCGACGCGTGCTTTTGTAAAACTCAACGAGGTTCTTCAATTCAGGCACGGACAGGTCCATCTCCAGTTCAATCCGCTCGATGGCTTGAGACCGGTTCAGCCCCTCGCGGTAAATCAAGCGATAGGCTTCCTTGAGTTGAGCACATACATCTGCTTTGAACCCGCGGCGGTGCAGACCAACCAAGTTGACCCCTCTAGTCAACGCCTCCGTCGCCCCATCTACAATCATATAAGGGGCAACATCCTGCTTAGCCGCCGTCATTCCCCCCAGCATGGCGTGACACCCGATGCGGGCAAACTGATGCACGCCGCTCATTCCACCGATCGTGACATAATCCTCTATAGTCACCTCGCCCGCGATTTGGCAACAATTGGAGATGATGATGTGATTGCCCAAGGCACACCCGTGCGCAATATGCGTATAAGTCATAATCAAACAATCGCTACCAATCTTGGTCACCTCCCCGTCACGCGTGCCGGAATTGACCGTGGTAAATTCCCGAAAAACGCAACGATCGCCAATTTGGACATAGGTGGTGCCGCCATCGTACTTGAGGTCCTGCGTTTTCTTGCCGATACAGGCAAAAGAGAAGAACTCGCAATCCTCGCCAATCGTGGTGTTGCCCTCAATCGAAGCGTGATGCTGCACAACCGTTCCGCGACCAATCTTGACATTGGCACCGATGTAGGCATAGGCACCGACGCGCACACCTTCGCCAAGTTGCGCCCCTGGTTCGATGATGGCTGTCGGATGAATCAAGTCGGACATGACGCAGGACCTTTCTAGCTACTGGTTCTTAGGAATGAGATAGGCCGCCAAAACGAAACACACCAGCACAGGCATCCACAGCAGAAGCCAAGGGTGCAAGGCCGCATTCTTCGAGATGGCTTTGGCCAAAATAAGACAAAGGAAGAAGAGGACGCCAACGAGAAGGCTGATAGCCATCCCGATGGTCGTCTCCTTGCGGTGGGCCTTGATGCCCAATGGGACGCCGATCAACACGAAGCAAAAGGAAGCAGCGGCCCAAACGAAACGATTGTTCAGTTCAAAGAGCATCTGGCTATGGAGAACCTTGGCCTTTTTGTCGCGTTCGGACGGGGGCGGAAGGTCGTGCAACCTAGCCCGCAATTCCATAAAGTTGCAATCGTCGATGCGCTTCTCGTATTTCTTGCGCCGAAGGATATTCTTGAGCGTATGCGTGGCTCGGTCGAGCATAGCTGCGCCGGGACGGTCATCCTGTAACGGATCCACGCGCACCTGATGAAGGGTCAGCACGACATCGTTGCCGTTGGTCTGAACAAGTGCCCGCTTGGCCCTGATTTCACGCACAAAGTTGGTCGAGCGTTTGTCGTAGACTAGGACATCATTGAGCCAATTCCCCTGTTTACTGGCAAACCAAAGCGTCATATTGGGCACATCGTTGATAAAGCGTCCGGGCTCAAGAATCTCAAGTCCAACGACTACGCTTGACTCGGCGGCTATGTCGCGCCGAACAAGGTGTCCTCGCGGAGCAACTTCGTTATTGAGCCAAACGCAGAAAAGGCTCAATCCCAATCCCACCAAGAGAGGCCAGCGCATAATCGTCAAGAAGTTGACGCCGCAAGCCCGCATCGCAGAAACTTCGCTGTCGGCGGAGAGTCTTCCGAAAACGAGCAGGGCGCTGACCAGAAGGGAAAGCGGGATGGTCATACCCAGAATTTCGGGCAATCCGGCCAACAGGTAGCGGAGTATAATGGAGAACTCGACCCCTTGGGCAATGAGTGCCATCACCTTCATCAGTATGCCAACCGAGAGGACGAAGGTCAAGACCAACCAGGCCAAAAGAAAGGCCAGGAGGAAAGAGTTCAGCACATAGCGCTCGAGGATTTTCATGGGCGTCCAGGGCTTTTAACGCAAGACCGCACCGGTTATGCACTCGGTGCGGTCTTCACGGTGTTCAAGCGTTGGCGTCCGAGGCGAGACTAGTTCTTCTTGAGTTCGTCGCGGGATGCTTTGTCACCGGCGCCGTGGATGATGACATCGACGCGGCGGTTCTCGGGATTGCCGTTGTCGAGGTCAGGCTTGACTTTGGGCTTGGTGAAGCCATAACCCACGGTTGTGAAGACTTTGGCGTCGATTCCGCGGGAAACGAGATAGTTCTTGGTCGCGATGGCACGGGCTTCGGAGAGTTTTTGGTTGTAACTCTTGCTGGACTTATGGCGGCGGTCGGCGTGACCTTCGATTGAGACCTTGACATTGGGATTGCGGGCGATAGCCTTTTTAATCATACGGGCGACATCGTTGAGCGGGGCATAATACTCGGGCTTGATGATGGTCTGATCGTAATCGTAGTTGACATAGGTCTCAAGGGTCATCGTGTCCTTCTCGTCGTCGGGGGTCGCATCGACAACGACCGGAAGGGGCGCAGCGGGGATGACCTCGGGCGCCTTTTGGCTCTTTTCGCCGCCGAAACGGTAGAGCAGTCCCAGTTCAAGGGACTCGACTAGGTTGTGCTCGAAACTGTCTTTGATGAGTGCCTGAGTGGGAAGAGCCACTTTGCCGTCGAGGCGCAGGGAGAGGTTATCGGTCAGGTGGTAGGCGATACCGGCACCTAGGCGGTACATCAGAGCAGAGTCCCAGCCGCCTGCGAACATCGGGTCGTGGTCGCCAAAGATATAGCCGAGCCCGACGGACGCGTAGATGTCCCAGCGGCTGTAGGGTTCGAGCAGGTGGTAGAGAACATCGACGGCGGGGCCAGCAGCAACATCTGCGCCGCCCTGATGGGAGGAGACAATCGGGGCGTACATCATACCGCCTTCAATCGACCAGCGCTCGGTCAAGTCGTAGCCGAGTTTGAGGTCGAAAAAGACTGGCTGGTTGTCGACCGGTCCATTCATATACATCACCCCGACCCCCGAGTAGACATACCAGCGGGGGCGGGATTGGTCTTCTTCATCGATTTCTTCAGGAAGGGCTTGGGCAGCCTGAGCCTCGGTGACGACGGGCTCGGAATTCGGTGTCTTGGGGGCTGCCTCGGCAGCAAAAGAAAGGGTCGCGGCAGCGAAAACGCCTCCGGCCACAAGGGGAAATCTCGACTTCATAGTACAAACCTCCTGAATCAAACGTTGCTGGGAGTATACCACAAGATTTTGAGGTTCGCAAGCCCTATTCTCACCCCTTGCCGGATGAAATGCCACCACTCGGAGAAAAGGCACACTTTTGCGACGGGAATCGCCCGATATCCCCCTTCTGGGAGCAGATTGTCTGGGGCAAAACAGTCAATTCACAGGTTGCAACCCCGTGACTCGCTTGGTAGGAACCACCGAGGGGCAAAGATTGCTTCCCCTTGGATCGAAAGGTGGGCAGGATGCGGTCATACTCCCAAGCACCATCTCTCCCGCATCGCCAAATTGATTTTTCTCTCCCGGAACCGAAGAAAAAGCGTGACAAGCCGATTGGATTGTGAGAGAATCCCTCCTAGTGGTTTTCTCAGGGAAAGCCCAACACCCCAACATCTGAATACGAAAGGCAGAAGAATATGTCAGCAAAAGCGATGATCTTCATTGACGGAAGTTGGCTCTACCACAGCCGCCAAGCACTGTTCGACGCGCTCGGAGCCAACAACGGCTTCGAAATCGACTACAACCGAATCCCCGACATCATCACCCAGGCCATCGCAGAGTCGCTCGGAGAAAATGTCGACCTGATTCGCACCAACTACTTCGGCACCATTCCCGTCAACAAGGTCGGATTCAACCCCGCCAAGCAAATGGCCTTCTACGACTTCCTCGCCATCCAATGCGGCTACGACACCGAAATCGTCCCCATCGACTTCCGGAAGGATCCCGACGCCAAGCCCGATGACAAGTGGGTCAATGTCGCCCTCGCAGCCGCCATGATGCAGTACGCCATGATACCCGCCGCCGTCGACATCGTCGTCCTAGTGGGTGGACACTCCGACTACATTCCCCTGCTCCGGCGCGTACGGGCCGCCGGCAAGAGAGTCTTCCTGGTGGCGATGAACTCCACCAGTCCCCGGAACACGCTTACCAGCCCTGCCCTCCTGACCGAACCGGGACTGCTGGACTTTCCTCCCCTCTTCCTCGACCAACACTCGGAGGACATCCGGCTAGTCCGCGCCGAACAAATCCGCGCCTGCAAAACCTGCGGTCGAGAGGAAAAGACCACTTGGGCCGGCCCCGAATTCTTCTGTTCCGCCTGCCGCGCCAATCACAACAAAACCATCCGAAAATGCGATATCTGCGGGGCCGAAGAAGAGACGGCTTGGGACAAGCCTGGCTTCATCTGTTCAACCTGCCGCCGCAAACAAAAAGCCATCCAAGACGCCCAAAGCGCGCAGTAAAAGGAACGCTTCCGCAGCACGCAACCAGCCCTGCAAGCCGATCCCTTGCGGGGCATTCTTTTTGCCTGATTCCGCGATAGCCAACTATGGAGCCGGTTGTAATCATAGGCGCCGGAGCGTCTGGACTGATGGCGGCGGCTCATTTGCAGGGATTGCCGGTCATCCTGCTGGAGCGTCTCTCGCGTCCAGGGCTAAAACTGCTTGCCACGGGCGGGGGACGCTGCAACTTGACGCATAGAGCCACGACGGCCGAGTTGTGCCAACAATTTGGTCGGAAAGGTGTCTTTGCCCGGCAGGTTTTTGATGCCTTCCCACCGGCCGCAATCGAGCGTTTCTTCGCTGAACGCGGGTGCCCAACTGCCGCAGACGCCGATGGTAATGTTTTCCCAGCGAGCAGCCGCTCACGGGATGTCCTCCAGGTGCTTCTGCAAGCCACCCGGCACGGCGAGATTCGTTGCAATACCTGCGTTCAGAACATTCAAGACTCTGCCGTCTCCACCAGCAAGGGATTGATTCAGGCCTCGGCAATTCTCATCTGCGGCGGGGGAAAATCGAGCCCGGCGTTGGGGTCTGATGGTTCGTGTCTGCGTATTCTTGAGCAACATGGCATTCCGATTGTTTCCTTGCATCCGGCACTGTGCGGACTGGTCTTGAATGGGAACTTCTGCAGCGAACTCAGCGGGCTCTCGCTTCCCGCCGCATCGCTTTCCCTCTACCGCCAATCGACTCGCCCTGTAGCCACCAGTCATGGGGCACTCTTGCTCACCCACAAAGGTATCAGCGGCCCTGCGGCGTTGGCCCTTTCTAGGGAGGTGCGGCCCGGCGACACACTCGCCATCAACTGGCAGGGTCGGGGCGCATCCGAGTGGGAAAGGCGGCTTCTGGTGTGGCGCAATCTGAAAGGCCAAGGGCTCGTAAAGAATCGGCTTGCCGAGTACCTGCCTGCCCGACTAATCCAGTGTTTGTTGAAATGGGTCAACATTCCTTCCGATCGTCAAATAGCCCGTCTTGGAAAGAATGAGGCCGCGGCTTTGGTTCGCATTTTGTCCGCCGCGCCATTCACAATCTGCTCCACGGAAGGTTGGGCGAACGCAATGGTGACGGCGGGAGGCGTCTCCCTCAAAGCGTTGAATCCTCGGACGCTCAAACTGAACCAGTTGGTGAACTGCTACTGCGCGGGAGAGATGCTAGACCTCGACGCGCCTTGCGGTGGGTACAATCTAACTTGGGCATTCGCTTCTGGCTATGTTGCGGCACGCGCCATACGCGCCGCCCTCTGTGACAGGTAGCAAGATTTAACACCCCCTCTTTGGCATCCATCTTCCCCATTGATGCCAGCGGTTGAAGTTGGCATCTTAGCATCTTCCCCTTCCATTCCATCGCGCAAACTGGCTGTTTGGGGTCAGATTCTCGCTGCCCTTCGGCTGGGCGGCTTTTGCCTTGGCGAGACCCTGTTTTTCAACCGCTTTCCAGAACCAATTCTCGACTGCTTCCTGGCTCGGAAGTTTGGTGTTGGCTTCTGATTCGGAATCCTCTATACTAGGTTTCTATTCGCTAGCGGAAAAGATTCCGCAATCAGTACCTAGCGGAGGGCCGCGGTGTGCGGATAAACCGCAACCCTTTTCCCGTCGATTTTCTTTAGGAAGTCGGCGGGGAAAAAGGTCGGAACAATATCAAATGTGTTTACGGCCTCGCCGAATCGGTCGGCAAGCAGCACAACGATATGCTTCGGGTCGATAACCTGGCAGCAGGCGATGCGTCCAGGAAAGTTCCGGTGGTTGGCTTCCCGGATTGGCGAGTTCACCGCCGCCACGGCATACTGGAGGCTGGAATAGCGGCCGGCCCTGTCTTTTTCCGAATGCTCGCCAAGATGACGCTTCAGCTGCTCCCCGAAGGTGAAGACAAGCCCGCTTGAATCCGTCACTTAAAAGCCCGTTTCAATGGCTTCACGAGCCTCTTGAAATCACGCGTTCAAGTCTCCCAGCCTGACGCGACAAACGATGAAGGGTGATAGGAAAATAGGGCAACAGCGCAAGTAAAGCGGCTAAACGCGCTCCTCCCCTCCGCGAAAGAGGACATTCAACTCATGTAGCGGGGCTAAGAGACGCCCGAGCGGCAGTTCCCGAGTCAGGCGGGCAAGCGCATTGACATCTTTCGGGAAACACTTGCCGCCATAGCCGAAACGCCCATCCGGCCCCGGCACCTGCGTGTGCGTATCGTTGATATAGCCCGACAGCAAAACTCCCTCGTGGACACGCGAGTAGTCTGCACCAGAACGCCGGCACCAGTCGTAGATTGCATTGAAATATGTGACCTTGAGCGCGCCGAAAACATTATGGGCATACTTGGCGATTTCCGCCTCGGCCGAGGTCATCACAAAATGCTTCTTGCCAGGGAAAAGTTGCTCAAGCAAGGCCGGCTCCGCGGTAAAGACCATCGGCTGAGAACAAAAGTCGGCGTATGCTGTTCGCTCGGTCAGAAACTCCGGCATAAAGTTCACCTGCCTGCCCGTCTCCTGAGAAAGGCGCGCGCTAGTACCTGGCAGAATCGTTGTACGGACAAAAATCGGCACATCAGGAAGATTGGCGATAATCTGCCGCAAGAGCGTAAGGTCTTGGCTTCCGTCGTCCTCGGTCGGAAGATGAATCTGAACAAACGCCACATCGATGGCTGAAAGGTCGTCATTCATTCCCTTGGGCGGGTCGCTGACAAACACCTCGCATCCCTCAGAATTGTACTCCTCTAGCCAACGCTTGAGCGCACCGCCGATAAAACCGCAGCCAACTATGCCGACCTTGATCTTCTTATTCATCTCCTAAACCATACCAATACAACCAACTTATGCGCACAGTACTTTCGTAGCATACCATCTTGTACCTTATATGTCAATTCAAACAGAAGGGAGAGCCAAGAGTTTAACGGGGCTGGCGAGAATCATTTCGAGTGAGCGCGGGATTCGCTCGGCTTCCATCCGTCGCCATCATCCAAGCATTTCACTATGAACCTCACGCTCGGTACAACTCCTCGCCAGCGAGAATTGCCGCGCCAACTGAGAAAGGAAACTGCCCCCTAGTATTGTAAGTTGTATCCGGACAACGGCCTGTTCCCCTTTTTAGTCCATCGCCATACCCTGCGAGTGTGGACTTGAGGTATGCCGAGGGATCTGCTATACTCTCATCCCAGTATGAATACGGTATCGCAGGACATCCTCATAGCCGGTAGCGGCATTGCTGGGCTTTCCTTGGCACTTAGGCTAGCCAATGCAGGCCACAAGGTCTTCATTGCCACGAAGAAGGGCAGTGCGGACGCCAACACCAACTTTGCCCAAGGCGGCATCTCGTGTGTGACCGCGCCCGGAGACGATTTCCAGCAGCATCTGGAGGATACGCTGATTGCCGGCGCAGGTCTTTGCGATAAACAGGTTGCCCTAGAGATTATCGAACGGGGACCTGAAGAAATACGCCAGTTGCTGGAATATGGTGTCAACTTCCATCGTACGCCTGACGGGCAATTCGACCTAGGGCGTGAAGGAGGACACTCCCAACGAAGAGTCCTCCATGCCGGGGACATCACTGGACACCAGGTGGAAGTAGCCCTTCTTCGCCAGGCTAAGGCAAATCCCAATGTCTCCATTATGGAACACGCGATGCTGATCGACCTCGTCCTGCGCGCGGGTCGATGCATCGGCGCTTATCTCTTCAATGATGCCACGGGTGAAATCTTCGCGGTACAAGCAAGGCATACGGTTTTGGCGACAGGGGGGTGTGGGAAAGTTTACCTCTACACCTCCAATCCGGACATTGCCACCGGCGATGGCATTGCCTTGGCCTGGCGGGCGGGGGCGCAAATCGCCGATATGGAGTTCATCCAATTCCACCCCACCTGCCTCTACCACCCGAAGGCCAAAAACTTTCTCATTTCCGAAGCCGTTCGGGGTGAAGGTGCTGTATTGACAGATGCCTCAGGAACCCCCTTTATGGAGCGCTACGACTCCCGTGGCTCATTGGCTCCCCGCGATATCGTTGCCCGCGCAATCGACTCCGAGATGAAACGCACGGGCGCCCCTTATTGTTGCCTTGACATCCGCCAGAAGGGTAGAGATTTCCTGACTACCCGCTTTCCCAATATCTACGCCAAGTGCCTTGAGTTCGGCATCGATATGGCTACCGACCTCATTCCCGTCGTGCCTGCCGCGCACTACTGTTGCGGAGGCGTCAAGGCGACGATTGCGGGCGAAACCTCCATTCCCGGTCTGGCGGCAATCGGCGAGACGGCTTGTACCGGTCTGCATGGTGCGAACCGCCTTGCCAGCAACTCGATGCTCGAAGCCCTTGTCTGCGCCCACGCAACCGCCGACCGCCTACATGCCGACCATTCGACACCGCCTCCGTCAACTGCGATTGCCCCGTGGCACATTGGCAACGCGGTTCCCTCTGACGAGAAGGTGCTGGTTGCGCACAACTGGAACGAATTGCGAACCTGCATGTGGGACTATGTGGGGATTGTTCGAACCGACAAGCGTCTGGCAAGGGCTATGCGCCGTATCGAAAACCTCCGCCACGAGATTCGGGCCTATTACTTCGACCATGTGCTTACCACGCCTATGCTGGAACTGCGCAACCTCGCCGATGTCGCCCGGCTGATTGTCTCCTTTGCCCAGCAACGCCATGAATCAAGGGGGTTGCACTACACGCTCGACTACCCTGGCAAGCTTTCCGCCCCTACACAAAATATCATACAGAGAACCATCTGATGCTGCCCTTTAAACTCGACCGCCCGCTTATTGTTTTCGACATTGAATCGACCGGAATCAGTTTCCGTAGTGACCGCATTATTGAGTTGGCCGCGCTGAAGATTGACCCCGATGGCTCCCAAACCGAACGGGTCTGGCTACTCAATCCAGGCGTTCCGATTCCTCCTGAGACGACCGCAATCCACCGCATAACCGATGCCGATGTCGCCGCGTGCCCGACCTTCGCGGACAAGGCTATGGAGATTGGACTTTTCTTCGGCGACAACACCGACCTTGCCGGGTACAATATTCTCCGTTTTGATGTGCTCATCTTGACCGAAGAGTTCAACCGAGTTGGCATGCGGTTCCGTATGGATACGCGGCGCGTATTGGACGCGCAAAAGATTTTTCATGCCAAAGAGCCGCGCGATCTTGCTGCCGCCTTGCGTTTCTACTGCAACCGCGAGCATCTCGGCGCCCATGGTGCCCTTGCGGACACTCTCGCGACTTGGGATGTTATCCAAGGACAGTTCCGCAAGTACGCCGATCTTCCTCAGAATATGGACGAATTGGACAAGGCCTTCAACCCCGTAGACCCGTCAAATGTCGACCACTCGGGGCGTTTCCGCTGGCGGAACGGGAAAGCCGTCGTCTTCTTCGGGAAGAGGAAGGGAAAGAGCCTCCAGGAACTCGCCGAGTCGGACAAGGATTTCCTCAAGTGGGTCGTCAAAAGCGACTTCCCGCCGGACACCCGCAAACTCTGCGAGGACGCCCTCAAGAATATCTTCCCAAAGCCACCTGAAGCATGACCGCCGAAGGCGGAACAACAAAGGTCGAACGCCCCTTCTCGCTCGCCCGAGGCCTTCGCGCTTGGTTGGCTAAGATGCAATGGGTGCCGACCTCTTGGATGCACTCGTTGCCGCGAAAGGGTGTCGCAGATGCGCACCTTCGGCGCCTTGACATAGGTAGTTGTTGGCGTGCTCGACTGCGGGTTTTCTTCCAGCGGATGTGTTCCTTTTACCGCCCAGTTCTGCCCCTATGCGAGGGCCTGGTTCTACTCTGTGCCGCCTCCGCATTCGCAGCGAAACCAGTCCCGGTTACCTTTCTGGGAGCCTACGATCCGGACACCCCCGACTCGCCACTGACCTCCGCTTTGCTACGCTATGCCCAGACACACCCGGAGTTTCGCCCGCTCAAATGGGGTGGGCTGTCGCTTCCGGGCGCAGGAGGCAAAGCCCCGTTTATGTTGGCCATGGCTGGGGGAACGGCCCCCGATGTTTTCTACGCTTGGTTCCACTCCATCCGTAGCGACATCGACCAAGGCTTCATTCGCCCCCTCACCCCGTGGCTTGGGAAAGATGGATCCCGAATGCCAGACTACTGGCAAAGCATACCGCCACTTTGGCGAACCGTCGCAACCAAAAATGGCGAGATATACGGACTACCTGCCGCCGGGCTCTCCTACTACGGCATCGTCTACCGGAAAGACCTCGTGCGTCAGGCAGGATTAGATCCCGAAAAACCACCGAAAACTTGGGAAGAGTTCTACCGTTGGTGTCAACAACTGACCGTCCACAAGCGAACCGTGACGGGTGCAAAGTCGAGTAAAGGCCAAATGGCATTCGGCATTACCCCGTCGCCTTGGGCCTGGCTACCATGGATGCAATCCGCAGGCGGTTCGCCCATCGTTCAGGTTGACGCCCAAGGGCAGGCTCATTCGATGGAAGCCACGGGATTGGGCACCGTGACCTGGCGGGCAGCATTCGACTCAGAGCCCGCATTGGCTGCGGCCCGATTCATGCACCGCCTGCTTTGGGCGCCCTGGCAAAATGCGGATGGAGACAAAGTCATCGGCGTGGCGCGCCCCCTCCCGGTCCTCGACACCGAAGCATTCACCTTGGGGGAAGTCGTCGCGTTCTTCGCTGGCGTCGAGCAACTGGAACTCTTGACGCGAAATGTGAACATTCCCCCCGAGGAAATCGGCTTTATGCCGGTACCCTCACGCGATGGAGCCCACCCATCCGTGGTCCAAGGGCATCGCCACTTTTTTGCCATGACCTCCCAAGTCGCCAAACGCCCGAAAGCCGAGCAGGACCTGATTTTCGGGGCACTAATGGCAATCGCCGGAAACCAAGTCCGCGACGCAGACATTCGTCGAAAAGCGGAAGAAGGATTGGCTCGCTGGTGCAATCCGGCAGACTTGCGCCGATTGGGATTGGAAGAACATATCGCAGATATCCCCCCCGCTATTCGCGCCGTCTACGAATCTATCGACAAGGGCGAGGTAGTCGTACGGACGGAACCCTTCGTCGGCTTCTGGCAACCCGTCAGCGACCTACTCCAAAGGCGGGTTATCGAGCGCCTGCTGAGTGACCCCGAGTGTGTGAACGAGTTGCCGGAACAGTTAGGTTCGGTGACGAGGGAAGCCAACGAAAGTTTGATGTTCGGTCACTCCGTAGCGCTTCTCGAAAAGCATCGACCGATTGCCCGGGTGGCCGTCGGAGCACTGGGGTGCTGCCTAGTTGTCAGCCTTTGGATTGCCTTGGCGCGGCGCAAGCGGGTGGCAATCCCAGATTCGGGAGGGAAGGCTGGTCGCTGGGTGGCTTGGGTGATGCTGTTGCCGGCATTGGCATCCATAGCGCTCTGGAGTTATTGGCCGCTTCTGAGGGGGGCACTTATGACCTTCCAGGACTATCGGATTGCGGGAGGCTCGACCTGGTCTGGGCTGGACAATATTATTCTCGTTGCATCCGATCCGGGATTTTGGGCATCAGTCGGCCGGACATTCAAGTTCGTTGGGCTAACGCTAGCCCTAGGGTTTGTGACGCCCGTTGTCCTGGCATTGATGCTGGAGGAGATTCCGCGCGGAAAGGTCTTTTTCCGAACCATCTATTTCCTGCCACATTTGACTTCTGCCTTGGTGGTCACGCTACTTTGGCGGATGATGTACGATCCAACTGAGAACGGGATGCTCAACCAGTTGCTCGGCTCGGTTGGGATTGGGAAGCAGGGCTGGCTGAACGATCCTGCATTGGCGATGGTCTGTTGCATTCTGCCGGGTGTCTGGGCCGGCGCGGGGGTCAGCAGCCTCATTTACGGGGCGGCGTTGCGAGCCTTGCCGCCAGACCTGATTGAAGCCGCCGCGCTCGACGGCGCGGGCTTTCGTTCACGCCTCCGCCATATCATCCTGCCGCAACTTCTGCCCCTGCTCATCATCAACTTCGTGGGGGCTTTCATTGCCGCCTTCCAGGGCATGGGAAGCATCTTTCTGCTGACCTTCGGCGGCCCCGGCGATGCGACCACCGTGCTGGGGCTCTCGATTTGGAAGGAAGCCTACAACAACCTGCGTTTCGGCACGGCGACCACGATGGCCTGGTTCCTCGGGATTGGCTTGATTGCGTTCACCTGGCTCCAGATTCGCATCCTCCGGCGTGTCGAATATCGCCGCCCGGATGCGGCAGCCTGACGGCCTAAGGATACTAATCTTTCCCTCAGTTTCCTACCAACCTTCGTTCCCTAAAGTGCCACACCTCAACCCCCGCTAGGTGCCTATCATCCCCCCCTATCGGTAGGCACCTTTTTATCGGCGCGAGCCAATCCCCCGAATCAATTCCGCCCGCGCCGCAAACGCCTACCTCTATATCCTTGTTTTCCGGCGAATATTTGCTATACTCTCGGGTATGATTCCAGAGGCAATCATATTGGTCGTCGACGACGACCGCAACACGAGGGAAGTTGTCGGGAGGGCTTTGCGCGGACGCTACGAAGTGTTGCTGGCCGAATCCGCCGCGCAGGCACTGGTCTGCCTCGAAGAGCGCCCCGTCGACCTGATGCTCACCGACCTACGCATGCCTGGCGAAGATGGGCTCTCACTCCTCCACCGAGCGCTTACCCTCCGCCGCGATCTCAAAGTCATTCTCCTTTCCGCCTACGGAACCGTTGAGACCGCCGTCGAAGCCATGCGCAATGGCGCCTACACCTTCCTCTCAAAACCTATCAACCTCGACCACCTGGAAGTCGAAATCGGCCGCGCACTCGAGTCCATCCGCCTCGAACGGGAAAACCGCCGCCTACGCGAACAAGTTGCCGGAGGAATCGAAGGAATCATCGGCACCAGTGCCCCGATTCGCCGCATCTTCGATATCATCAAACAGGCCGCGCCAACCGATGCCACCGTCCTGATTCAAGGCGCCAGCGGAACCGGAAAAGAACTAGTCGCAAGAGCCCTTCACAACCTCAGCCGCCGCGCAAGCGCACCCTTCATTCCCGTTCACTGCGCCGCCCTCTCACCCACCCTCCTGGAAAGCGAACTCTTCGGACACGAGAAAGGAGCCTTCACGGGTGCAACGGCCCGCCACATCGGACGCTTTGAGCAGGCCAACGGCGGAACCTTGTTCCTCGACGAGATCTCGGAAATAGACCCATCCACCCAAGTCAAACTCCTGCGCGTCATCCAAGAACGCCGCTTCGTCCGCGTCGGCGGAGTAGACCCGATCGACCTCGATGTGCGCTTCATCGCGGCCACAAACCGGAACCTCCGCCAGTGGGTTCAAGAGGGTAAATTCCGCGAAGACCTCTACTTCCGGCTCAATGTCGTAGACATCTCTCTGCCCACCTTGTCCGAACGCGCCGACGACATTCCCCTGCTCTGCATGAACTTCCTCAAAGAGTTCAACCAGACCAACGGACGCCACATCACCGGCTTCACTCCAGAGACCATGCGCCGCCTCTGCCGCTACTCCTGGCCCGGCAATATCCGCGAACTGCGTAACACCATCGAACGCATGGTCGTACTCGCTTCGGGTGAAACTCTTGGCGAAGAAGATTTACCCGATGCCATCAGAAACGATGCCGATGGTGAAAAACCAACCAACGAACCTATCCACCCCAACACAACCATCTCCCTTCGCCCATCCAACCGATACACCGAGGACGAACTCACCACCCTCATCCCCGAAGCAATGACAACCCACAAGGGCAAAAAAGCCAAGGTCGCCCGCGCACTCGGCATTAGCCGCTCGACCCTTTACCGCAAACTCAAGCAGCTCGGTTTTAGCGAGGAAGAACTCCATGATTAGGCAAACCGTAGCCCTGATTCTTGCCCTACTAGCATTTCCCCTCATTGCCGACGACGAGCCCCGCCTCTGCCCAGCCTGCGGCCGCGAAGCTACCCAGACCGCCAGTTACTGCTCGTCTTGCGGAGAGGCTCTAAAATCACCACCTTCCGTCTCAACGGCCCCCCCAAAAAAAGCATCAGACAAATCGACCATTGCCCTCACGCCGCTCGAAGCCCTGGCTTGGAACGCAATCAAGGAAGATGTCGCGGCGGCACGCACCTCCAAACCCGCGCTAGCCATTCACCACTACCGCAACGCACTCGCGCTTTTACCCCTTCTTCGTCCTGAAACGATTCCGCAAAATACGCGCCAATCCATCCAATCCGCTCAATCCGATGCCTTGGCTCGTATCCGACAAACGACCATATCCTGTTCAACCTGTCGCGGTTCGGGACGGCAAACCTTGAGCAAGAACGATGCTCGAATGTCCAACCCCAAGAGTACGCTCTTCAAGGATGTATCCGAGCCCTCCCGCCAAACCACTGCCCCTTGCCCAGACTGTCACGGTTCAGGGCGCAAACATGCCCGTTTGCCGCTTTCCATAGCCCTCGCGGCTGTCTCATCTATGCAGGTGCCTTATGCTCAGGCGCAGACGCTGGCGAAGCGTACGAAGATTTGCCGGACATGGGTGCCTTTCGACCTCGCAAGCTTGCTCGACCTCCATCAAAAGGCGACAATAAGCCGGGCAATTCCGGCTATCTGTCCGCATTGCAATGGTGCCGCGTCCGGGGTCTGTTCCAAGTGCCAAGGGAGCGGGCAAGGTGTCTGCCGGGCGGCGGGATGCCAAGACGGTTTTCTGGTCGAACGCAAGGCATCTCGCAAGCGGCAACATCTCAAGATTGGGGAGATGGAGCAAGGGCGTCCCCGGTGTCCCTCCTGCAAGGGAAGCGGCAAAGTTTCTTGTTTCGCCTGTTCCGGACAGGGGCAAATCCCATGCCGCCGCTGCAAGGCAACGGGTACGACTGCTCCTTGTCGCAAATGCGCTGGAGCATCGGGCATTTTGACCTGTTCGCGGTGCAGAGGATCGGGGGTCTACAAGGACAAAGTCTGCTCGGAGTGCGAAGGTCGCAAAGAGGTGCTTTGCCCGGCTTGCCAAGGGGGAGGTTGCCAGCCGCAATGATGAGCACGCTACCGTCCATAAACGATTATCACTTGCCCAACCTCGACTTCATCAGTCTGCTGGGCATCGGGGGAATGTCTACGGTCTGGAAGGCGCGGCAGGTGTCTCTCGACCGTTTGGTTGCCGTGAAAGTGCTGTCACGGGAACTAGCGGCGAACCAAGAGGATCGTGACCGTTTCATCCAGGAGGCTCGTGCCTGTGCGGCGCTCGACCATCCGGGCATTATGCGTGTCTACGATGTGGCTTCGTACCAGAACACATTCTACATCGTGATGGAACTGATTGACGGGTATACGATGGGGCAATGGCTTCGAAGAAAGACTCATTTGGACAGTGATGATGTGCTGATTATCCTTGAATCCATCGCCTATGCGCTTGACTATGCTTGGCAGACGGCGCGTGTCGTCCATTGCGACATCAAACCGGACAACATTATGATCGATCAGGACGGCACGGTGAAGGTCACTGATATGGGGTTGGCGCAGTCGCTCGCCACAACCGTGCAGACCGCCACGCAGGAAGAAGTGATCGGCACGCCCGCCTATATTTCCCCTGAACAAGCCTGCGGAGAGACTAATCTCGATTGCCGCTCGGACATCTATTCGCTGGGCGCGACGCTCTACCATCTGCTGGTTGGCCATACGCTCTTTCCAAACCTTTCCAGCGACCTGACCCTGAATGCCCATGTCCAGCCTGACACCCAGGCACCGGACATTCGCTCGGAAATCCCAGGAGTCTCCGACTCCTTCGCCCGCGTCCTTGCCAAGATGCTCGCCAAAGACCGCCGAGACCGCTATGCCGACTGGCGTGAACTCATCGATGACATCAAAAGGCTCTATGCCGGCGAACCGGCGGCTACCAACCTTTCCCACCCATTCATAAGTTCAATGCAGTTGAATTCCTAGGAACCTCACAATGAAACCCGTGGTAATCTTTCTTGGCGATGGTATGGCAGACGAGCCCTCCGAACTTCTCGGCGGGCGTACCCCTCTTCAAGTCGCCAAAACCCCCAACATGGACGCCATAGCCCGGAACGGTCGTTGCGGCACCTTGCTGACGCTCCCTGACGGATTTCCGACCTCCAGCGATGTGGCCAACATGTCTGTGCTCGGTTGCGATTTGGCCACGGAACTTTGCGGCAGAGGCCCGCTTGAAGCCGCCAGCCAGGGGATTCAACTCGGCGCGAATGATCTTTGTTTCCGGATGAACTT
>JAXFQS010000079.1:0-26837 GCA_034178815.1 Kiritimatiellia bacterium
CTCTGTGGGGATTCGCACCGAAGAAATGAAAGGAGCATGAATTATGCCTTTTGAGCAGATTGGTCTGAACTACGCACAGGAGTATAGCGCCGTTCTGGCGAACCAGTACCCCTATCTGTCCTACTTTGCCGACCTGTGGAACGGCCCCAACGCGGGTGCCTACCGTCCCGTGCATGGCAAGACTGTGCTGGTTCCCAGCATGGAGGTCTCCGGTTCCCGGGCTGTGAACCGCGACCGGATTGACGGCGTTTTCAACAGAAACTTTAATCAGGACCTCCAGCCCGTGACCATGAGCATGGACCGTGAGTGGGACACTCTGGTGGACCCCATGGACATGAACGAGGCCCCCGCCGTCACCGTGGCGAACATCACCCGCACCTATGTGGAGACCCAGAAGGTGCCTAGATTTTGGGCCGCTGCCTGAGCAATCGGCAGTAGAAACCTCCTTAATTGCTGGAAACTCAACGGATTTTAGGCGTAATCCGTTGACAATCAGCAGCCAAGCGGTATATAATGTTTGTATCCTAATATGGAGAAAGCGAGGGTACAAACATGACCATGTGGAAACCTGTAAAAGACTACGAAGGACTTTATGAGGTATCGTCCTCCGGGGAAGTCAGAAGCAAAGACCGAGAAATAGCAACGGCCATTCGCCACAATCAAAGCAGGATTGCCCGAGGGCGGTTGCTTAAGCAGAACCGAAAGCGCAACGGGTACATGACCGTTGACCTCGCAAAGAATGGGAAAGTAAAAACAACGCTTGTGCACCGCATTGTAGCGGAAGCGTTTCTCCCTCCGGTTCCTGGGTGCGAGTATGTGAACCACAAAGACGGCGTTAAGACGAATAACAGCGCCTCCAATTTGGAGTGGGTAACATCGAGCAGGAACAGGCAGCACGCAATAGAGCATAAACTTGCGAGGTTTACGCAGTCCAGACAAATCCGGTGCATTGAAAATGGGATTGTATTTCCCCATTCACTCTATGCCGCCAGATGGGTTGACCAAAACTATCCGGGCGCAATTAACGGTTCCGAAAAGGTTGCAGCTCGAAACATAAGGGCTTGCGCAAATGGACGTGCGAAGTCCGCTTACGGTTTTACATGGGAATTTACCGAAGGTTCAACGACTATCCCGAAAGGGAGTACACGCAAGCGCGTGGAAATGGGAGGCCCCTCTAACGAGGGTGAAGATATAGTCTGAACTGCACGGCGACGTGCAGCTGGGGCCGAAAGGTTCCCGCGTGTGGAAGTAGCGAGCCATACGGAACATATTTGGAAATGGACGCCTATGCCGCATCCAAGCTGGCCGGTTTCGCCGGCGACTTCGGCACTGTGGACACCACCACCCTGTCCGCCAATAACATCCTGGCCACCTGGGACAGCTATCTGGCGTACATGATCAACAACCGCATCCCCGTTGACCGCATCCGCTGCAAGATGACCCCGCCGCCAAGCGCATCGTCGCCATCGCGCAAATCGCCCCAACCCCTGCAGCGTCCCCCGCCAAACAGGTACAGCAGAAACACTCCCAAGCCGCCGATGAGCCCGACATTCCCGCTATCACCAAGCGAGAAGCCATCGCGCGATTCGCCAAGGCCTTGGATGCTGAGAACCCAATCGCCGCGCTCAATAACCTCATAGCCGCCGACGCCGATGCTTGCACCCTGCTCAAGATTCCCTCGTCCACCCGTTGCCCCAACCTCGACGAACTCTTCGCCCAAGCCCTGACCAAGCGAGTCGGACAAACCATTACGCTTGCCTACAAAGGACGCAATCGAACCGTCACCATCCAATCTGTCTCAGACGGCAAACTTCACATGGAGCGCAACGGCAAGAGTGGCGCCATTCCAATCGGAAGCGACGGTATAGAAGATTTGGAGCGGCTTCGGCTTATCGGCGTCCCCAAAAGACTCGGTGACGCATTGACCATCTTTGCTTACAGCCGCAAGCTCGGCCATACCGCCGCCGCCCAAGCTCTACAGGCAGTCCATCCCGAACTCAAGCCCTTCTCCAACGCCCAATGAACCCAATCCAAGAGCGCATCGAGTGGCTTTCCCGCGAAATCTCTCGTCACGACCGACTGTACTATGTCGAGGCCAAGCCGGAGATTGGCGATGCCGATTATGATGCCCTCTATCGCGAATTGGAACGCCTTGAACGGGACTATCCGCAGTGGGCCCTTCCAGACTCTCCAACCCAGCGCGTTGGTGGCGCGCCGCTCAAGTCATTCAAACAGGTTCGCCACGAGCCTCCAATGCGCAGTCTCGACAAGACTCATAGCCGTGGTGACCTTGCGACCTTTGACGATTTCCTGCGCAAGCAGATGCCTCAACCGTGGGATTATGTCGTCGAGCCAAAGATTGACGGCGTGGCTATTAGCCTGCTCTACCTCAACGGCATGCTATCCCGCGCTGCTACGCGTGGAAACGGAATGGTCGGGGACGATGTCACGGCTAATGTCAAAACTATCCGTTCGGTGCCTCTTTCGATACCGGTCAAGGCTGCCGTTGTGGAAGTTCGGGGCGAAGTATATATGACGAGGGAGGGCTTTGTCAAACTCAATGAGATCGAGGAGAATGCCGGTCGCGAACCTTTTGCCAATCCGCGTAACGCTGCGGCGGGTTCGCTCAAACTTCTCGATCCCGCTGAAGTGGCCAGACGGCCTCTAGACATTATTCTCTACGCATCTGGCGCTCTTGAAGGTGTTTCGTTCGACTTTCACTCTCAGATGACCCGGATTTTTGCCGAGTGGGGGTTGAAGGTGACGCCGTGGTCGCGCCTCTGTGCGGACATGAAGTCGGTGTTCGCGGCAATCGACGAACTTCAGTCTTTGCGCCATTCGTTTCCGTTCGAGATGGATGGTGCGGTGGTCAAGGTCAATGACCGCCGTCTTTATGCTTCGCTGGGGGCGACGGCGAAGAGTCCGCGCTGGGCGAGGGCCTTCAAGTATGTTCCCGAGCGCGCGGAAACGCGGATTCGCGCCATCACCGTGCAGGTTGGGCGAACGGGCGTGTTGACTCCCGTGGCCGAACTCGAACCTGTCGAACTGGCCGGGTCGACCATTGCCCGCGCAACGCTCCACAATGCGGACGAGATTGCCCGGAAGGATTTGCGTGTCGGCGATGCGGTGTGGCTGGTCAAGGCAGGCGATGTGATTCCGGCAATCGAGAGTGCGATAAAGGAGAAGCGCTCTGGTTCGGAACAGCCTTTTGTTCCTCCTTCTGACTGTCCCGAGTGCGGGGCGCCTGCGTGTCGGCTGGAGGGGGAGGTTGCTTTGCGTTGCACGAATCCTGCCTGTCCGGCGCAGCGGGTTGGCCGTCTGGATCACTTTGCTTCGCGCAACGCGCTTGACCTAAGGGGCTTGGGCGACAAGGTTGCGGAGGCTATGGTGTCGCAAGGTCTGGTGACGGATTTGCTGGATCTCTATGCTTTGGACTTCGGGGCTTTGTCGGATTACCAGTTAGCGGACAACCGCAAGTTTGGGCGGAATGCGGTTGCTTTGAAAGATTCTCTAGAGGCGGCGAAGGGTCTGCCTTTGAACCGTTGGCTTTTTGCCATTGGAATCCCGGGTGTCGGGGCGATTGCGGCTTCGCAGATTGCCTCGGCGCACCACTGCTTCACGGATTTGCCTTCGTCGGCGTTGCTCAAGGACATTCTGCGGCTGGAGCGGCTCTATTCCGAAACCTCCACGGTTCGCCGCACCAAGTCACGGGACGCGTTTCTCCGCCACTGCGGGGAGATCGGGGTGCTGGGCGACGAACTGGTTTCGCGGGGGCTGGCGGTCAAGAAGGAAGGTTCGGCGCTACCATCGGAGTACCTTGTCGAGATCAAGCCGGCCGCCGCCCGCTCGACGCTGGCGTTCTTTGATTCGGAGTACGGGCGTGCCTTTACCGCGCGGATGGCGGTGCTAGGCATTAACCCGGTCTCTGCGCCCAAGGCGGATGCTCAGGGGGCGCTTTCGGGCAAGTCATTCGTGCTGACGGGAACACTCAGCCGTCCTCGGGATGAGATTGCGGCGATGATTGTTGCGGCGGGGGGGGCGGTCTCCTCGGCAGTGAGCGGCAAGACGGACTATCTGGTGGCCGGCGCGTCGGTCGGGCAGACCAAGTTGGAGAAAGCACGCAATCTGGGAACCGCTGTCATCGACGAGGAGGAATTGCTGCGTTTGATGTCCTCCCTGTCGAACGCACCAATGCCCCCCGTTCCTGCCAACGAAGCGAAGCCTCTCCTGCGTACGAACGCTTCGCCTGGCACCCACCAGCCCGGGTTGTTTGACGATGAAGGTTAAAGTTCTTGTCTTCCCTTGCGGTTCGGAGATAGGGCTTGAGATCAACCGTTCGCTTCGAGATGCGAAGGAGGTGGATCTCTGGGGGGCCTCAAGTTGCGAGGATCACGGCAAACTGGCCTTTGCGCAGGTCACCCCGAACCTGCCGTTCTGGCACGAACCAGACTTCGCAGAACGCCTGAACAGGTTGTTGCGTTGGGATGGTTTCGACTACTTCATACCAGCCTACGACCCCGTCGTCAAGTTGTGCGCAGAGGGGCTTGTGACCGCTTGCAAGGTGCTCACGCAACCGCCGGAGACAGTCCGGATATGCGCCTCGAAGCGGACGACAAACCGGCTTTTCGAGGGGAAAATCCCCCTCCCGCGACGCTACGATTCACTGGACGGATCAGAGCCCTACCCACTCTTCCTCAAACCGGACGGCGGAAGTGGCTCCAAGGGCGTTTCCTTGGCACGAAGCATAGCAGAAGCTAGGTTCTTGATGGAGCAAAATCCCTCCCTAGTCGCCTTCGACTACTTGCCGGGGAGCGAGTACACGGTCGACTGCTTCACAGACCGCGAGGGGCGTCTGATTTACTGTGGCGGACGGACACGAGAGCGAACAATGGATGGTATCGCGGTACGCTCCTCGACGGTCGAAAGAGCAGAATTCCGGAAGGTTGCAGAGATCGTCAATGCAACCCTCCAATTCCGCGGAACCTGGTTCCTCCAACTGAAAGAAGATGCCCACGGCGTACCCTGTTTGACGGAAATAGGCCCCCGCCTTGCTGGCTCTATGGGGACGCATCGCCTGCAAGGGATCAACTTCATGTTGGCGGAACTTTACCAGGCGGAAGGGGCTCAGGTTTCCTTCCTGCCGCTGCCTTGCGCGGTGACCTACGATCGTGCATTGGAGGGGCGCGGTGTGGTGCATCTGGAGTACTCGGCGGTCTATACCGATTTGGACGATTGCCTGCTATGCGGGGGGCGTTTGAATCTACGGATGGTGCGTTTTCTCTATCAATGCCTAGGCGAGGGGAAGCGGCTGGTTTTGCTGACGCGCCATGCTACGAATCCGCACGAGACGCTGGAGCGATTCCGCCTGCAGAATCTCTTCGATGAGGTCGTGTGGCTACGCGACAGAGCCGAGGATAAGGCCGCGCGAATCACTCGTCGGGATGCCCTTTTCATCGATGATTCGTTTGGCGAGCGTCAGGCGGTTTCCCGTGCCTTGGGCATCCCGGTTCTGGCGCCCGATATGGTCGAATTGCTGCTTCGAGACTGACCCGTTATGTACGAACCTTTTGAAATCACCAGTCCCTCAAACCCGCGCATCAAGGCGGTTGTCAAACTCCGTACTCGTTCCCATCGAGACGAGGCGGGCGAGATGATTGTCGAGGGGTACCGAGAAATCAGCCGCGCGCTCGCCGACGGCTATCGTCCGCACCGCCTTTTCTTCTGCCCCGAGCTCTATCTCAAGGACGAGAACGAGCCGGCCTTGGTCGAGGCTTGCGGCAAGGCGGGGGCGGAACTCTGCCGCTGTTCCCGGCTCGCCTTCGAGAAGATGGCCTACAAAGACCGCCCCGATGGTCTTTTGGCGATTGGCCCCCAGGTGGCTATTCCCTTGAGCCGGTTGAGCCTTCCGCCAAACGCCCTGGTTATCGTCGCGGAAGCAATCGAAAAACCCGGCAACTTGGGCACCATTCTTCGCACGGCCGATGCTGCAGGCGTCGCGGCAGTCCTCGTCTGCGACAAATGCACCGACATCCACAATCCCAATGTAGTGAGAGCCTCGACAGGTGCACTCTTTTCAGTCCCGGTCGTTGATACCACCGGCCCCGAAGCATTGCAATGGTTGAGAGCAAAAGGTTTCCGCATTTTGGCCGCCACCCCGCACGCCGAAGCCCTCCACTTTGAGGTTCCTCTGACCGGCAATACCGCCATCGCCGTCGGCGCCGAGCAATACGGTCTCACCCGTCAATGGATGGATGCCGCCGACCTGCGCGTGCGCATACCCATGCTCGGACAGGCAGATTCCCTCAATGTCTCAGCCGCCGCGACAATCCTCCTCTACGAAGCCGTCCGACAGCGCCTCGCCGCCGGCATCGCCCAAGTCCCCGCCTACGAACCCTGGCACGGCGAAGCCTGCCACGACCACTGACCCTACCCAAGCAAAAACCGCCCGGGCCCAAAGGCTCCGGACGGTCACATGCTTAGGCTTCCAGTCCGCGCGACTAAAGCACCTTGCCGACGCCGTAAGCCTTGAACCCCAACCCCGCCAACGCCCGTAAATCCAGGCAATTGCGACCATCGAACAGAAACGCCGGCTTGGCCATCGACGCATAAATCCGCGCATAATCAAGCCCCCGGTACTCGGCCCAGTCCGTCAGCAACACCACCGCATGGGCTCCCATTGCCGCCTCGTACGGATCCGCGCAGAAGGTGACCTGCGAACGGATGTCCTCCAAGTCACGCACCGCATTGGGTAAAGCCTTCGGATCGGACACCGCGATAGACGCATGCTCTTCCGCAAGAATATGGCAAATCTTCTTGGCAGGTGTCTCTCTCGTGTCCCCCGTGTCGGCCTTGAACGCGAAGCCCAGAACAGCAACCTTCTTCCCCGCGAGTGTGCCGAACATCTCGTCGACGATACGCCGCACAAACCGCTCCTGCTGGAACTCATTGACCTCCACAACCTGTTTCCAATAGGCCGCCGCCTGGTAAAGTCCATGGCTCTCGCAAATGTAGGAAAGGTTGAGAATGTCTTTCTTGAAGCAGGAGCCGCCAAAGCCGACACCGGCCTTGAGAAACTTGCTTCCGATGCGCGTGTCCAAGCCAACCGCATGGGCTACTTCGTCGATATCTGCCCCGGTCTGTTCGCACAGTTCGGTGAGGGCGTTGATGGAACTGATCCGCTGGGCGAGGAAGGCATTGGCGGCCAACTTGGATAGTTCGCTGGACCAGACATTGGTGGTAAGGATTCGTTCGCGTGGTACCCATGCGGCGTAGATTTCGATGAGTTCCTGCAGGCCGATTCGTCCCAATGGGGTGTCGTTGCCACCGCACAGGACGCGGTCTGGTTCGAGCAGATCGCGGATGGCTGTTCCTTCGGCTAGAAATTCGGGATTGGAGAGTACCTCGAAGCGGTATTGGGAGGCTTCGTTGAGGATCTTTGCCATAGCCGCGGCGGTACGGACGGGGAGTGTGGATTTCTCGATGACGAGTTTGTCGGACTGGGCGTATCTGGCGATGTCGCAGGCGGTTTTCTCCCAGTACTGGAGGTCTGCGGCGTAGCCGGCGCCGCGCCCGAATGTTTTGGTCGGGGTGTTGACTCCGACGAATATGATGTCGTTTTCTCGAATGCCTTTTTCGAGGTCGGTGGTAAAGAAGAGGTTCTTGCCGCGGCGGGCTTCTACGAGTTCTTTAAGTCCGGGTTCGTAGATGGGCAGGGTGTCTGAGTTCCAGGCGGCGATGCGGTCGGCGTTGATGTCGACGACGGTGACTTTTCGGTCTGGGTTTTTGGCTGCGATGACGGCCATTGTGGGGCCGCCGATGTAGCCGGCGCCGATGCAGAGGATATCCTTTTTCACAGTTCGCCGGAAGGGAGGTTGGCGCACGATTTTTGTCCGGTTCGTTGGTATGCGTCGCCGGCTCTGGTGTGCGCTGCGGGGTTAGTAGACTGCGTGGATGGGGAGGGAAAGGGTGTGCACGACGAACCGGATGGGGGCGAGCAGTCCGACGCGGAGATTGCGCGGCCCAGACCGATAGTTGCCCGTGATGGGGGAGGTGATTGTCTGAACCAGTCCGAGCGGCACATAGAGCACGGCGAGGGCCGAGCCGGGGATTGCCTTGAGGTCTTCCATCACTTTGGAACTGGAGATGGCCTCGCTTGCGACGGCCGCGGCTGCTGCGGCTTCTATTTCCGGGGAGGCGCGCAGGACGGCGGCTGGCAGAAGCAGCAGGGCCAGTAGGAACGCTTTGAACTTCATACGAATCAATCCTATAGGCGCATTCTACCAAGTCCCTCTCGGGAAGTCAATGTCAATCCGCCTTTGCGTAACGGGAACGCAACTGGACGGTGGGGGCGTCGGGATGGTTTGCGTTAAGGGGATTTCTGCCCAACTAGGCGGGAGAATGGTGCCTTCCAGATGCGGTAAGAGGTTGCTAGGTCTGGGGGAGATTGTTTCCTACCGGAGACTCCCTTTCCTGCCTAGGAACCACGCCCCGCGCTCGGTATCCCTCCCCCCAACTCCGCATGGTTGCTTGCCCCTCTCGCGCCTACCCATTGAATCCCCCTTCGACATACCCCCACCCACCATAAAAAAAATGGAGCGAGCTACGGGAATCGAACCCGTGTGGCCAGCTTGGAAGGCTGGCGTTCTGCCATTGAACTAAGCTCGCGAATGGAAAGTAATGTACCATCTTCAGAGGTTCTAGTCAAGCGCAAAACCGCAAGGAGCAAGGCAATGATGCAAAAAGGTGGCTAGGAATCTCCGTAAAGGTTGCTTTCAGCGCGGCAGAGTGGTGCCCGTCAAATGAAGTGAGCGCAAATCAAAAGACCGCCCCGCTTGAGCGGAACGGCCTTCGGTCAAGATGCCGGAGACTAGAGGAAACGCTCGGGTAGCGTCAAGTGAAAGTCCTTTGCCAACTCGCGGAGTTGAGGCGTATCGATGCACGAACGCTTGGGCAGACCGCTCGATTGGACTTTCATCCAAATCTCCGCCGCCTTCTCAACCGTCTCCATCAGCCCAAAAGCCTCGCCAAAGTTCTCAGCCGAGACAAAGAGACCATGGTGCGCCCAGACCGCAATGTTGTAGGACTTCATCAACTTGCTCGTCTCAATCGCAATAGCCCGTCCGCCCGGAACCATCCAGGGAACCACCCCCACGCCCTCCGGGAAAATCACCGGACACTCGGTCATCACCTCCCACAGCGCGCGGGTAAAGTCGCGATCCGTCAGCGGCAAGACAAAGGTCATCGCAATGAGATTCACCGGGTGCGCATGGTAGATTACCCGCTGTCTCCCGGCCGTGCGCGCCACGCAGACCTCGTGGTTCATCAAATGGGGTCCGAACTCGCTGGTCGGACGCCCCCCGCTGCGCAGCCCCCAGAGAATGCGGTACCGCTCGCCCACGCCATCAAGTTCGGCAATGCAGATGTTCTCCTCGGGATCCAACGCCACATGGCGAAGATGCCGACCCGTGCCGGTGACCAAGAACAACTCACCCGCAAGACCGGGAACCTCCGTGCCAATCGGAAGCCAATCGCTCTTGGGAGTGGGATTCAAAGCCTTGACCGCGGCGGCTTCCTCGGGCGTGAGGCGATAGGAGAGATTCCCACCGTTCCGCTCGTGCCACCCCTGGTTCGCACCCCATTCCGCCGTGCGGATGAACTCCTTGACAAAAGACTTCTGGAGCATAGTCAATGATTCCCCTACATTCATTACTTGCGCTTCAACTGGACGCTGCGTTCGTAACGGCGGATTTTCTCGAACCAACTCTCGTCGGCCGGTACATTCGCCCGAGAGCAGAACTCGGCCCAGATGTCGCCGAACGGATAGGTCTTCACCTCCTCCTGGAGCATCAAGACCTCGGTGTAGCGGCGAGCATCCTGCAGCGCGGCAAGCTTCTTATGCGGCGTGAGCAGGGCTTTGAGCAAAGCCTTCTGCATATTGCGCATCCCAATGACCCAGGCCGCCACGCGATTGATGGACGCATCAAAGAAGTCGAGCGCGAGAATGACGCGTTCGGGTCCGGCCTGGACAATCTCCTTTGCAATCTCTTCGACTTCATTCGTGAGGGCGACGACATGGTCGCTGTCCCAGCGGACGCTACGGGTCACATGGAGGGCAACCTTGTCGGCAAAGAGGAGCATGGAGGGAATCTTGTCGGCGACGGATTCGGTGGGATGAAAGTGGCCGTTGTCCAAGAGGCAGAGGATGTCGTTCTTGGCGGCGTAGTTCATGTAGAACTCGTGCGAGCCGACGGTGTAGCTTTCGACGCCGATGCCGAATACCTTGGATTCGACGGTGATGTTGACTTTGTTCCTGTCGTAGGGCTGCTCAAGAATGCGGTCGAGGGAGTCTTTCAGCCGTGCGCGAGGTGCGGTGCGATCGGCGGGGGTGTCTTTTAGTCCGTCGGGGATCCAGATATTGACGGTGGAGGTGTTGCCCAGTTCGGTCGCAAAGTATTCGGCGATGCGGATGGAGGCTTTGCAGTGGTCAATCCAGAATTGGCGGATGGCTGGGTTTTCGTGGGAGAGTGTGAGACCGTCGGCCTTGGGGTGTGCGAAGCAGGTGGGGTTGAAGTCGAGTCCAATGCCGCGTTTTTTGGCGAACTTGACCCATTCGGAGAAGTGTTCGGGGGCAAGTTGATTGCGGTCGACTTTGTTGTTTTTGAATATGGCGTAGTTGGCGTGGAGGTTGAGGCGGTGTTTGCCGGGGATGAGGGAGAGGGCTTTGTCGATGTCGGCCATCAATTCTTTCGGGGTGCGGGCTTTGCCGGGGTAGTTGCCGGTGGCGGCGATGCCGCCGGAGAGTTCGCCTGCGTTCTCGAAGCCGCCGACATCGTCGCCCTGCCAGCAGTGCATGGAGATGGCGATGTTCTGGAGAGTCTGGAGGGCTTTTTCGGTATCGACGCCGAGTCTGGCGTATTGTTCTTTTGCGGATGGGTAGCGGGACATGTCTGGGTTCGCTTTCTGATTGGATGTGTGAGGTTTTCGGGTTAGACGCGGCGGACGTCGAACGAGCGTCTAATGGCGTCGCGGGCTTCGGCGAGTGAGGGGAATCGTCCGTCGGCAATCATCTGGACGGCGAGGTTTCCTAGGGCGGTGCCCTCGGTTGGGCCAGTCCAGATTTCCTTTCCGGTGGCCTGGGCAGTCAGGGCGTTGAGGAGGCTGTCTTTGGAGCCGCCGCCGACGATGTGGAGGGTGTCGTAGCGCTTGCCGACAATCTGTTCGAGTTCGTCGACGGCCTTGGCATAGCGGTCGGCGAGGGAGCGGTAGACGACGGAGGCAAAGTCGCCCGGAGTCTCAGGGATTGCTCCTCCGGCCTGGCGGCAACCTTCGCGTATGGCCTCGCGCATAGAGGTTGGCGCGAAGTAGGCCGGTTGGTTGCAATCAATGATGGTCGTGACTGCAGACCTTTGGGCTCCGGTGCTTAGTTGGTCGAAGGTCAATGGGTTGCCACCTTCCGCCTCGAACTCTTTCTTGACGGACTGGAGCATCCAAAGTCCCATAATGTTTTTGAGGAAG
Source organism: Kiritimatiellia bacterium (assembly GCA_034178815.1). Classification (GTDB taxonomy): domain Bacteria; phylum Verrucomicrobiota; class Kiritimatiellia; order RFP12; family DVOR01; genus JAXFQS01. The sequence continues at coordinate 11,515 of JAXFQS010000079.1, forward strand.
CGGTAGCGCCGGAGATAGCCGCCCTCGTTGGTGAAGTTTCCCTGCCGGGCAGCCTCGGAGGTCTCGGGCTTGGATAGTTCGGCTCCCAGCAAAGACCAGGTTCCGGAACTGATGTAGAGGGCATCGGTTTGCGCGGGAACCGCGACGACGGCGGATGCGGTGTCGTGGGTCGGGGGAAGCACCACGCGGGTGTTGAATCCCACCGCTTCGGCAATCTCGGGGCGAAGACATCCGACGGTTTCGCCGGGCATCGAGAGCGCCCCGAAAAGATGGTCGGGCAGACCGAGCGCGCGAATGACCTCCCGATCCCAGTCGGCGTCCGCCGCCTGAACCAACTGGCTCGTCGTCGCATTGGTATACTCTTGCCGTTTGACGCCCGTCAGACGCCAATGGAAATAGTCCGGCATCATCAACAACGAGCAGGCTTTCGCAAGCAGGTCGGGGCGGTCTCGTTGGAGGGCAACCAGCTGGCAGATGGTATTGAACGGCTGCCGCTGGATACCCGTCGCGGCATAGAGCGCTTCAGGCGAAATCCGCGCGTCGATAACCTCGTAGGCCCCCTCCGTGCGGCCATCCCGGTAGGCCACAGTCGGCCCAAGCAGCCGGTCATCCGCGTCCAGCAACGCAAAGTCAACCCCCCATGTGTCGATGCCAATCGAAGTCGGGATGATGCCGAGCGCGTTGCACGCCTTGAGGCCGTTAAGAATCTCCGAGAAGAGAGCCTCGGAATCCCAGCAAAGCGTTCCCTCACGGTCAACTACACCGTTCGGGAAACGGTAGATTTCACGCGTAGAGATGCGCCCCCCTTCGAGCGTTGCCAGCAAATGACGGCCGCTTGAAGCCCCAATGTCGATGGCAAGATAGGTAGGCGGAGACATCAGTAGACCTTCCGGTAGAGAGCCAAGATTTCAGCCTGCGAAACCTCGCGGGGATTGCCCCCCGTGCAGACATCCGCCAGCGCATCCGCCGAGAGTTTTTCAAGACCGCCCTCAGGCACCCCCAGCCCCGAGAGTTTCTGCGGAATACCCACGGCAATCGCCAACTTCCGTACCGCTTCGACGGCGGCGTCGGCTGCTTGGTTCGGGGTCATCGAGGCGACACCTTCGACACCCATCGCCTTGGCAATATCGGCGTATTTGGCGAGCGCGGCCGGCTTGTTGAACTCCATTACCGTCGGGAGCAACAGTGCGTTGGCGACCCCGTGCGGAATATCGTAGACCGCCCCCAGCGGATGCGCCATCGAGTGGACGATTCCAAGCCCCACATTGGAGAAGCCCATTGCCGCGATATACTGCGCCAGAGCCATTCCCTCGACCGCCTCGGTATCGTTTCCGTCCGCGACCGCCCTAGGCAGGAAACGGGCAATCAGTTCGATAGCCCGCAGCTCGAACATATCCGTCATCGTCCAGGCCGCCTTGGTGATATAGCCCTCGATTGCGTGCGTCAACGCATCCATTCCGGTGGCCGCCTTGAGCTTGGCGGGCATAGAGGCCATCAACTCGGCATCGACAATGGCGCAGACGGGGATGTCGTGAGGATCGACGCAGACCATCTTCTTGGCGCGGTGCTCGTCGGTGATTACATAATTGATGGTGACCTCGGCACCGGTTCCTGCGGTGGTCGGGAGGGCGAAGATGGGCTTGGCTTTATGGCGCGTCGGGGCGACGCCTTCGAGAGAGACAATGTCGGCAAAGTCGGGGTTGGCGGCAATGATGGCCGCGGCCTTGGCGGTATCCATAACGGAGCCGCCGCCGATGGCCACGAAGCAGTCAGCCCTTTCGGTTCGGTAGGCATCAAGGCATCCGTTGACATTGGCCATAGTGGGATTGGCCTTGATGTCGGAGTAGATCGCGTAGGGGATGTCGGCCGCATCGAGGATATCGGTGACCTTCTTTGCCGTACCGCAGGCCAACAGGGGAGCATCCGTGACAACGAGGGGTTTGGCGAGACCTCTGGCCTTGAGTTCTGTCGCCAACTCTTGCCGGCAGCCTGCGCCGAAGTGGGAGGTTTCATTGAGGATGATGCGCATAGAGGATTCCTTGGGAGGGGTTAGAGGGATGCGCTCCAGCCGCCGATGAGAGCGGATAGGAGCAGGACGAGAAGACCCGTTGCGAGGGAGGTTTTGGTTGCTTTTCCAGCCCCTTTCCATTCGCCGAGAAGGACGCCCAACACGCCGCTGAAGAGGATGGAGGAGGCCATCACCATGGCCCAGCCGACATAGCCGAGTGTGCCCATCATGGGTTCGCCTATCTTGAATGCGACGAACTGCATCGCCCAGAGAATTCCCCCGCCTGCCGCCCATCCAGCGTTGACCGCGGCCGGGCCTTTGGCGTAGTCACCGAGCGTGCGGTTTTTAAGGTTTAGCAGAAGGCACCAGACACCATTGACCAGGAAGCCTCCAAGGAGACAGACGGCCAGCACGGGGAGACCTCTCCAAATGTCGGAGGTTCCCGCCTCCCGGGCGATTTGTTCCAATCCCGGGCCCCCTTGCAAGCCAAAACTCAGCGCGGCGCTCATAACTCCGGAGAAGAGGGCGATAGCCAGCCCTTTGGGGAGATTGAACTCGCCTTCGGTCTTTTTCCCCTGCTTGGCAAGGTCGCGTTCCTTACCCATTCCGGCGAGCCCCATCAGGATAATTCCCAGGACGCTGACGGCTACTCCGGCCAAGGAGACCCTACCGGAAGCGCTTTGGAGGAGCCCCGAGAGTTCGCCCTTGAGCATAGGGGGCACGAGCGTGCCGGTCACCGAGCAGATGCCGCAACCGATTGCCAGCCCAAGCCCGACGCCGAGATAGCGAATCATCAGTCCCCAAGTCAGTCCGCCGAAGCCCCAACCTGCACCGCAGAGCAGGCAATAGAGCAACTCTTCGCGGGGCGCGGCTGCAAGCGTTCCGGCGAAGTCTCGGGTGAGTGAGAGGCCGAGGATTGCCGGCACGAGCAGCAGGGCCACGACACTGTAGATCATCCAGCCTGACTCCCAGGCCCATCCTCTCACCCGCTTGAGCGGCAGGTAGAAAACCGCTCCAAACAGTCCTCCCAGGACAAACATCAGCATCCCCGACATTGGACTTGGCTGCATTCTTTCCTCCGAAAATTGACGACTCCCCGCAGTTTACCACAAAGCCGGGATGGACGCAAGAAAAGCCCGCCGTTCCAGGCTTCCTTTGGTTGACGGAGTTGCCGAAGGCGCTCGTTCCGAAACTAGTCCCGAACGACTTCGGGGAGGTGTTCGTTCCAAAAGCGTTCGGTGAAGTGACGCGAGGCACTGGGAAGCAGGTGATCACAGTCTCGGAACCAGTCATCTGGGCAGGTGGCCCGACAGTCGAGGTATTCGATATCAAGGTCTCTAATCTTGCCAATCAAATCCGCAAGAGCATCCGTCCAAGGCCCAGGATGGCGCATCGGGTGGTCGCTGGTCAGGGGGGATGCAAAGAGTATCAAACGGATGTGGTGTTTCTTGCATCTGGTTTTGAGGTCTCGGATGATTGCGAGCAGGTAATCTTTCCAGCCCGGAGGAAAGTCGGGATCGTCGCAGGGAACATCATAGATTTTGGGTGGGTTGCCTATGACGCTGGTGCGTTCCTCAGAGGTGCGTTGCGTCCATGGAGAATGGTTTCGGCGGGGGGATTATCCTGGATTGAAAATCGGCGCGCAACTCTTGACGCAACCGCGGCGAGAACTTCGCCGTTAGAAAGCGGGACAAGATTGAGATACCGCCAGGCGAAGGGGAGGTTGTTGTAAATCTGTTTCCCTAAGCGATGGCGCGTCATATTCCACATGGCCGGCAGGTCACAGTCAATGATGCAGACGCTGACGGATGAGTCAAGTTCCCCTCTCCGCTCCAACTCAAGAAAGCGCAGATAGGAAGGCAGCAAACTTTGCGCAGAGTCCCACAGCACCCGGTTACGGAATTCTGAACTTTCAGTCCAAGTGCAGCCTGTGTGCGAAGAGCCGATGCAGACCACCTTGACATCTGGCGGAAGGGTGAACAAGGCCTCAACCTGGGGTTGGATGCGAATGAATCTGACCACGAGGATGACGGCAATCGGAATCAGGACTCCAAGCCCAGCGAGACAGTTGAGGACGAAGCGTTTCATAATGGGCTAGAATTGGAAGTAGACGAAGGTTTCAGATCCTGGCATACGGTAGACCATCCACAAGATCAGTCCCCAGTAGATGAGCCATCTAAGCCATTTCCAACGCGGGAGGAGGGGCACTTCGCGGTCGCGGCTGAGCCATTCGACGGCAAGCAGGGCCAGCAGAGGCCAGGTCAATTTGGAGAGATTTAAGCGGTCTGCCGCCAGGGGGCAATCGACCAGTCCGAACATTCTTCCGAGCCAGTCAAATGCGGTTGCGAGGTCGGGCGCCCGGAAGAAAGTCCAGCCGATTAGAACTAGGAGAAAGGTTGTTGCCATCTGTGCAAGTTCGCGCAGGGTCGGCAGGCAATGGCCTTTGGCAACAACATCGGATGCGTGGCGCCGGTTGGTGTGGCTGAGCAGAAGCGGCAAGAAGCAGAGTGCGTGGAATGCGCCCCAGAAGACGAAGGTCCAGTTGGCACCGTGCCACAGCCCGGAAACGAGGAAGATGGCGAAGGTGTTGCGGACTTTCTTGGCCGTGGTGGTACGGCTTCCGCCGAGGGGAATGTAGAGGTAGTCGCGGAACCAGGTGTTGAGCGAGATGTGCCATCTGCGCCAGAACTCAGTGATGCTCCGAGAGAAATAGGGGACGCGGAAGTTGCATTTCAGCCTGATGCCGAAGAGTTTAGCGCAACCAATGGCAATGTCCGAGTAGCCGGAGAAGTCGCCATAAATCTGGATTGCGAAGGCGAAGATGCCAGCCCAGACAGACGCAGTCGAGGGATTGGTCAGACCGAGCAGGCGATTGGCGATGAGGGCCGAAGTGTCTGCGACGAGGACTTTCTTGAAGAATCCCCAAAGCATTTGTCGTACGCCTTCCACGGCAAGTGGGTGGTCGAAGCGGCGTGGGGCGGTGAATTGAGGAAGCAGGTTGGATGCGCGCTCAATGGGGCCCGCGACAAGTTGGGGAAAGAAACTGACGAAGGCTAGGAAGGCTATGGGATCACGGGTCGGTCTGATGTCGCCCCGGTAGACATCGATGACATATCCCATCGCTTGAAAGGTATAGAAGGAAATGCCCACGGGCAGGATGATGGATAGGGATTCGGCATGTGCCTGAATGCCCAGCGAGTGGAGCAGGGCAATGGCGTTCGCAACGAAAAATCCGTACTATTTGAAGTAGCCGAGAATGCCAAGGTTGACAGCCAGGGCAAGGACAAGAATCGTCCGGCGGCCAAAGTTCTTGGCCTTGGCGGGCTCAGAAGGATTGGGTGTCGCGTCCAGCAGTACGCCGCTGGCAAAAGCCCACAGGGCAGTGATGGAAATCAAGGCCAAAAAGTGCCAGTTCCACCAACCGTAGAAGACATAACTGGCGGCGACAACCAGAAGGTTCTGTGCCCGCCAATGACCCTTCGTGCCAATCAGCCAATAACAGGAAAAAACGAGCGGCAGGAAAATTAGGAAAGCGAGGGGGTTAAAAATCATACAGACGGATTTTGGGAAGGCACTAGGAATGCACCAGAAGTATTATCGCGCAAAGACTTCGCCGAAACGGTGTATAGGAGTTGTCGCGGACATTTACGATAAGGAATCTGTCCCGAGAAGTAAAGCAGAAAAGGTCGGGTTTGTATCGCTCGGGAAATGCGTAGCAAGGATTGGGAGACGAAGGTGCGTGAGCGTGGGCACGAGAGGTTGCAAGGTGCAACGGTACAAGGTGGCAATCCGCCGTATTCGGAGGTGTACGGGAAAATGCAAAAGGGCTTCGGTTGCCCGAAGCCCCTAGATGCGCTCGAATCGCGCTACCGGCTACAAGCCTTTGGGGGTCGCAAAGACACGCCGCTGGATGACTTTGGCGGGCAGACCGTGGACTTCGAGGGCGGCCATGAAGGGGTCGGGGTCAAACTGTTCCATGTTGAAGACGCCGCGCCCCTTCCACTTGCCGGTCAGTATCATTTTCGCGCCAATCATCGCCGGCACGCCGGTCGTGTAACTGATGGCCTGCGACTTCACTTCGCGGTAGCAGGCCTGGTGGTCGCAGACATTGTAGACATAGACATACTTGCGTCCGCGCTTGGCCTGGACGCCGATGCAGGTCTTGCCTTTGGTGCGCGGCCCAAGGGTCGCCGGGTCGGGCAGAAGGACACGAAGAAATTGGATGGGGACGATCTCCTTGCCGTCGTAGACCACAGGGTCGATGCGCGTCATGCCAACATTCTTGAGCACCTCTAGGTGCTTGAGATAGTTGTCGCCGAAACTCATCCAGAAGCGCGCGGCTTTCAGTCCCCCGATGTGCTTGGCGAGGGATTCGAGCTCTTCGTGGTACATCAGGTAGGTGTTGAGTTTGCCGATGCCCTCGGGCAGGTCGAATGGCTGCTTGACCGAAAGCGGCGCCGTCTCAATCCACTTCCCTTCGCGCCAGTAGCGGCCTTTGGCGGAAACTTCGCGGATGTTGATTTCTGGATTAAAGTTGGTCGCAAACGGATAGCCGTGGTCCCCGGCATTGCAGTCGACAATGTCAATCTCATCAATCTGGGGCAGGAAATGCTTGCGGATCCAGGTCGTGTAGACGCTGGTCACCCCCGGGTCGAACCCGGAACCCAGAAGTGCCATCAGCCCCGCGCGCTCGAACTTCTTGTGGTATGCCCACTGCCACTTGTACTCGAACTTCGCGGTATCGAGCGGCTCGTAATTCGCCGTGTCCATATAGTTCGCCCCCGCCGCCAGACACGCATCCATGATGTGCAGGTCTTGGTATGGAAGCGCCACATTTACGACCAGTTCCGCCTTCGTCTGGCGAATCAGTTTCGTCAACGCTTCCACATTGTCCGCGTCCACCGCCGCAGTCTTCACCTTCACCGGCAGGTCGGCGGCCAGCGCATCGCATTTCGCCTTCGTGCGCGAGGCAATCGTAATGTCCGAGAAGACCTCCGGCACCTGTGCGCACTTGCGCACGACAACCGACCCGACGCCCCCGACTCCGATAATCAGCACTTTGCCCATAGTAGTCCTTTCCGGCCCTCAGGCCTGTTCTTCGAAATAGGTGTAGCCGCGTAGCCCCGCCTCGTAGTCCGCCACAATTTCCCGGCGCTCGCATGGGGTGATTCGCTTGGCCTTCACGGCATGTTCCGTCAACTTGCGGAAGCGCTCGATGCAGTCATCCGGCTTGTACTCGACATACGAAAGCACATCCCCCACCGAGTCGCCTTCAAGTTCCTCCTCGTAGTCGATTTCCCCGTCTTCATCCACATGCACCGAAACCACATGCGTGTCGCCGAAGAGGTTATGCAGATCCCCCAAGGTTTCCTGATAGGCGCCGACCAGGAACGCACCGAGGATGTACTCTTCTCCCTGCCGAACCTCGTGAAGGGGCAACGCCTTCTTGACATCGTGCAGGTCGATGAAGGTATCGATTTTGCCGTCGCAGTCGCAGGTGATGTCGGAAAGCGTTGCCACGCGGGAAGGCTTCTCGCAGAGGCGGTGGATGGGCATGATCGGGAAGAGTTGTTCGATTGCCCACGCGTCGGGGAGCGACTGGAAGACGGAGATGTTGCAGTAGTAGATGTCCGCCATCGCCTCGTCGAGACCGAGCAGATCTTCCGGCACATATTTCAGTTTGCGGGCTTCTTCCCGGATGCGCGTGAGGATGTGCCAGAAGAGTTTGTCCGCTACCGCGTGGTCACGCAGGGAGATATCGCCGTGCTTGAAGGCTTTCTGGATTTCCTCGCGGTAGTAGAATGCATCGTTGAAGTACTCCGGCAGGTTTTTCGCCCGCAGGTGTCCGGCGACATCATAGAGGTTGCTCAGCAGTTCTGGCATGGGGTCTGGCATTTGCGGCTGCTCGGGGGTTTCGAAGGATGCCGTCCCGAGGACATTTGTCAGCAAAACCGAGTAGTAGCCGATTAGCGCACGCCCAGATTCGGAGACGATGACCGGGTGGTCGACTTGCGCGTGGTCGCAGGCGGTCATGATTCCTTCGACTACATCGGCGCAGTACTCGGATATGTCGTAGTTGGCCGATGAGGCGAAGTTGGTTCGGGAACCGTCGTAGTCGATTGCCAGCCCGCCGCCGATGTCGAAGATGCCCATCTTTGCGCCCTCTTTGGCCAAGCCCACATAGAAGCGAGCAGCCTCTTTGACGGCATCTCGAATCTCTCGGATGTTGGGGACTTGCGAGCCGAGGTGGTAGTGAAGCATTTCCAGACAGTCGAGCAGCCCGCAGGCGCGCAGGGCGTCGACGCCTTCGATGATTTGCGCCGTGGTCAAACCAAAGACGGAGCGGTCTCCGCCCGATTCAGACCACTTGCCTCCTACGCGAGAGGAGAGTTTGACCCTGAAGCCGATGCGGGGGCGGATCTTGAGGCGTTTGGCGCAGTCGGCTATCAAGGAAATCTCTTCGGGACGCTCGACCACGAGGATGGTCTGAAGACCCATTTTGAGGGCGTTGAGGGCCAGTTTGATGAACTCGGCGTCCTTATAGCCATTGCAGACGATGAATGCCTCGGGGTCGTGCATGTAGGCGAGCGCGGCGATGAGTTCGGCCTTGGAACCGGCTTCGAGGCCGTGGTGGAACTGGCGTCCGCTGGAGACTACATCGGAGACGGCCTGTTGCTGCTGGTTGACCTTGATGGGGTAGACGCCGCGGTAGACATTGCGGTAGCCGTAGTCTTTGATGGCTTTGGCGAAGGCGTTGTTGATTAGTTCGATGCGCGAGGCCAGCAGGTCGCTGAAACGCAGGAGCACGGGCAGGCGCATGCCGCGCTCGTAGATGCCCTGGAGAATATCGGTCAGACGGATGCAGTGAGTCTTGCCGCCGCTGCGGAGTTTGACTGCGGCGTGCCCGTCCGGGGTGATGCTGAAGTAGCCGTTGCCCCAGGCGTTGATGCCATAGAGTTCGGCGCTTTTGACGGCGTTCCAGCCGTCGAGTGCTTCCTGGAGTCGATGGGGCGACATGGTGGTCTGGTCTCCTTTGGGCGGGCTAGTTCCGGAGTTTTCGGCTTCGGGCGTTCTGGAGGAATTGCGAGCAGCAGACGACGGCGAAGGTGGCCGTCATGAGCAAGGTCGAGAGGGCATTGACGATGGGCATGCTACGGGAGTGTTTGATCATGCTGTAGATGTGCAGCGGGAGGGTTGTCGCGCCGGGGCCGGTCACGAAGGCGCTTATGACGAAGTCGTCGATTGAGAGGGCAAAGGCGAGTAGTCCGCCCGAGAGAATGCCCGGGAGGAGAATCGGCAGTTCGATGCGCAGGAAGACGGTCCAGGGGGCTGCGCCAAGGTCTCTGGCGGCCTCGACGAGGCTCTCGTCGAAGTCCTGAAAGCGCCCGAGGACGGTCAGGGCGACAAAGCTGACGCAGAAGGTGATGTGGGCAATCAGGAGGGTTCCCATGCCCAAGGGAATCCGCCAGGCGGTGAAGAAGAGCAGCAGGGAGACGCCCATCAGGACTTCGGGCACGACTAGGGGCAGGTAGAGGATGCCGCGGTGGAGGGTCTGGATGCGGGTCTTGCCGTAGTGGAGGGCGTGGGCGGCGAGTGTGCCGAGCAGACTGGAGATCAGGGCTGAGCCGAAGGCTAGTTCGAGGCTGCGTCCGAGGGCGTCGCGGATTTCGGCGTTGCGCAGGAGTTCGCCGTACCACTTCAGGGTGAATCCAGTCCAGTGACCGCCGAACCGGGAGAGGTTGAAGGAGTTGACGGCCATCACGATGACGGGCAGGTAGAGGAAGAGCAGGGCGGCTGCCAGCACGAGGAAGGGGAATCGGCTGTGTTTCATGCGGCCTCCCTATTGGATGGACTGGAGGTGCGGCGTGTCCAAAGTCCCCACGCGGTCAGGCAAAGCAGGATGCAGGCGGTCATCAGGGTGGAGAGGGCGGCGGCGTTGGGGAGGTTCTTCTCGGTGAAGGTGCGCTGGTAAATCTTGTTGCCGATGAGTTCGGTGTCGGGACCGCCGACAAGGTCGGGGATGACATAGGAGCCGAGCGCGGGAATGAAGACCATCAGTACGGCGGACCAGATGCCTTGGCGGATGCAGGGGACGAAGACAGTCCAGAATGCCCTGAGGCTGCGCGCGCCGAGGTCGCGGGCAGCTTCGAGCAGGGAGAAGTCGAACTTCTCCGCGGCGGCGCAGATGGGGATGAGGGCGAAGGGAAAATAGGTGTAGACGCTCACGAGCACAATCGCCCACTCGTTGTAGAGCAGCACGGTGTCGGGCGACGCTAGGTGGAGGGCGACGAGCAGGCGCTTGAGGGTTCCGTCGGGGTGGAGCACGACTCGCCAAGCGAAGACGCGGATGAGAAAGTTGGTCCAGAATGGGATGACCACCAACAGGGTCATCCAATCTCGCGCGCGGCGTCCCATCTGCGCCATGGCGTAGGCGCAGGGCAGGGCCAGCAAGATGCAGAGCGCGGTCGTCAGGGCGCTGATCCAAAGGGTTCGAAAGATGATCTGCGGGTAACTGGGCGTGGCGAGCTGCTTCCAAGTCTCCAGCGTCAACTCGGGCGCGACGGCACCCCACGGGTCGGAACTGTGGAAGGAGAGCCATAGGATGCCGACCAGCGGCAACACGAAAAAGACCCCCAGCCATAGGCACGAAGGGGTGGTGAGGATAAGTTCCTTCAAGAGCCGATTGCGGCAACCTTTCCCCATAGGGGTTGGAACCTGCCGGCATTCAGCCACGGCTGGCTCCCGTGTGGTCGAGCATAAACCCATCGTCCACATGCCACCCGACGGCGACCTCCTCGTTCCATTTGATGGGGCGGTCGAGGGAGAATCGGGTGTTAGGCTTGTAGACGCAGATGCGGTGGTCGCCGGCCTTGAGCCAGTAGCGAGTGTGGTTGCCGAGATAGACGATGCCGGTGACTTGGGCGCGGAGAAGGTTGAACTCGCCCCTGTCGCGCAATTCGGCAAACTTCCGGGGCACCAGTTCCCCATCGGAACCCTTCACGCATTCGTCGGCGGCAAGGGGCGCGACGCGCAGTTTTTCAGGGCGGATGGAGAGATGGACTTCGGAACCGGAATGGATGTGCTTATCATTGAACGCCTTGATTTCGGGAAGCCCCGGCAGGCGAATGAGGCAGTAGTCGCCGTCCGTCTCCGCGACGCTGCCCTTGAAGACATTGGTGTCCCCGATGAACTCGGCGACGAACTCGGAGGCGGGCGCCTCATAGACCTTGACCGGTGCGTCGGTCTGCTCGATTCGTCCAGCGTTCATCACGGCAATGCGATCCGAGAGACTCATCGCCTCGCTCTGGTCGTGCGTCACATAGATAAAGGTGATGCCGACATTGTCGTGGATTTGATCGAGCTCCAAGAGCATGTGCTGTCGGAGCTTGAGGTCGAGCGCCGCCAGAGGCTCGTCGAGCAGCAGAACCTGCGGGCTGTCCGCCAAGGCCCGGACGATAGCGATACGCTGCTTCTGCCCCCCGGAAATCTGCGCCGGGTACTTATCGCCTTGGTTGCCGAGGCGGACCAGTTCGAGCAACGCGTCGACCCGTTCGTTGATACGCTTCCGGTCGAGACCTGCAATCTTGAGACTGAATCCAACATTCTCCCGCAATGTCATATGGGGGAAAAGCGCGTAGGTCTGGAATACTGTGTGGATGCGGCGCTCGTTGGGCGGTAGATCGGTGATGTCCTGCCCCCCGAGATAGAGCCGTCCCGAATCAGGCGTCTCGATACCCGCGAGCATCCGCAGCAGCGTGGTCTTGCCACAGCCGCTTGGCCCGAGTAGAGAGAAAAACTCCCCCCTGCGGATTGAGAGACTCACCTGGTCAACCGCCTGCTGCCGGCCGAAGGTTTTGCAGATACGGTCGAATACGACAAAGTCGTTCACGGCTGGATAGATGGATATTGGTGGCTAGTGACGGAGCCCGTCACGCTTGCGGTAGAACAGTTCGGCAGCGGCCTGGAGTTTCGTCCGGCGCGGGAAATTCTCGGGCTTGAACTCAGCGGCGAGTTGTTCGAGCAACTTCTTCTGCTTGGAAGAGAGTTTCTCCGGGGTTTCAATCGAAACGACCGCGTGCAAGTCGCCGGCGGAACCGCCTGGTGTGCGCGAAGGCACCCCCTTGCCGCGAAGGCGCAAGACCTGTCCAGACTGCGTTCCGGCCGGGATTTTAATCTTGCTCGAACCTTCCGGCGTTGGCACCTCCACCTCCCCACCCGTGGCAGCCAGCACAGGGGAAATCGGCAAGCGGCAAATCAGATCGCTACCTTCACGGGAGAAGATGGGGTGCTCCAGAACATTGATCGCCACATAAAGGTCGCCGGCTGGACCTCCGCGCACGCCGGTCTCGCCTTTACCCGAGAGGCGGAGCCTGTTGCCCGTATCGATTCCCACGGGAATGCGCAACTTGATGGTGCGGCGAACGGTCACCCGTCCCTTCCCCGAGCACTTGCGGCAGGGGTTGCGCACTACGGTGCCTGTTCCTTGGCAGACGGGACAGGTCTGCTGGACCTGGAAGAAACCTCCGCCTGCGACGATGGTGCCCCGACCGCCACATTGGCGGCAGGTTTCGGGTTTGGAACCACTCGCCGCGCCGGTGCCGTGGCAATCCGGGCAATCCTCTGGGATGGGGACTTCAAGGGTGCGCTCGGAGCCGAACAAAGCCTCCTCCAAGTCGATATCGAGGTCGAAGCGGAGGTCGGCTCCGCGCTGGGGGGCGTTCGGGTCTGTCTGACGGCGGCGGGAGCCAAAGCCTCCGAAGCCTCCAAAGCCTCCGCCGAAGATCGATCCCAGGATGTCGCCTAGGTCGGCGAAGTCCGCGCCGTGGGTGAAGTCGCGCCCGAAGTCGAACCCGCCGGGGCCGAAGGCGGACTTCATACCGTCGTGCCCGAAGCGGTCGTAGCGCTGGCGCTTGTCGGGGTCGCTGAGTACTTCGTAAGCCTCGGAAATCTCTTTAAATTTGTCGGCTGCCTCTGGGTCTTTGTTGTGGTCGGGGTGGTACTTCATGGCGAGCTTTCGGAAGGCTTTCTTGAGCTCGTCGGCGGTGGCGTTTTTCTGGACGCCGAGTACCTCGTAGTAGTCGCGTTTGGTGGCCATTTCGGGGAAAATCCTTTAGGCTTCTGGGGTGCCGGAGGAGACGATGACCTGGGCAGCGCGCAGGAGTTTGCCGTTCAGTGTCCAGCCTTTACGGTAGACTTGGAGGATGGTATTGGCCGGGACTTCGGGGGAGGGGAGCATGGAGAGGGCTTCGTGGAGGTTGGGGTCGAAGGGCTGTCCTTCGGATTCGATGGGGGCAAGTCCTTGTTTTTCGAGGACGCCGAGGAACTGTTTCTCGACCAGAGCCACGCCGTCGGCGAAGGGATTCTTTTCTTTGACTTGGGCGAGCGCGAGTGCGAGGTGGTCGAGCACAGGGAGGAGTTCGGCGATGAGTTTCTCGTTTGCGGATCGAATCCACTCTTCCCTGTCGCGGAGTTGGCGCTTGCGGGCGTTGTCGAAGTCTGCCAGGAGCCGAAGGTATTTGTCCTTAAGCGCGAGGTATTCGGGGCTCTCTTCGGGGGCGGGCTGTTCGGATGCCTTGGGCTCGGTCTGCGGGGGCTCGGGGGTAGGCTGGGCGTCCTGGGGCTGCTGGGGTTCTGGGGTAGGCTCTTGCTGTTCGTCGGTCATGGCTGCTGTGGCTGTGGGAAGAAACGGCGGACAGTATAGCAAATCGCCAACGGGTCTTCAATGGTTATTCGCATCTTGGCGGCGGCGGGCGAGGCGGGCGGCGTTCAGGACGACGAGGAGGGATCCGGCGTTGTGGAGGAAGGCGCCTCCGATTGGGCCGATGTGTCCGCCGGCGCAGGCGGAGAGGGCAAAAAGGTTGATGAGGATGGCCGTGGCGAGGTTGAAGCGGATGACGGAGAGGGTTCGGCGGGCAAGGCGGACGAGGGCGGGGAGGGCATCGAGGTTGTCGCGCAGGAGGGCGATGTCGGCGGCTTCTGCGGCGACATCGGTTCCGCTTCCGGCCATGGCGATGCCGAGGTTGGCGCGGCTCATGGCGGCGGCGTCGTTGATGCCGTCTCCGACGAAGGCGAGGGGGGCTTCGCGGGCGGCGATTTGTTCGACGAGGCGGAGTTTGTCCTCAGGGAGGAGGCTGTCACGGGCATCTTCAATGGCGCAGGCCCGGGCTACGGTCTGGACGGCTTCCGGTGCATCGCCCGAGAGGAGCACGGTGCGGATGCCAAGCGTCCGCAACGAGGCCAGCGCGGCGGGGGCTTCGGGACGAATGGGGTCGTCGCCACGCGCTTGCGTGTCGAGGATGCGCCCGTCGGCGTCGCGGCGGAGGCGGTTGCCCCAGGTGGAGGAGGTCAGCGTGCCGGTCTTATCGAAGCAGATGGTTTTGAGTGCGGCGGCGGTTTCGAGCGCCTGGCCGCTTTTGACCAGCACGCCCTCTTTGGCGGTGCGGGAGATGGCCGCGTAGATGGCTGTCGGGGTCGCTAGGGCGAGTGCGCACGGGCAGAAGGTCACCAGGATGGCAACCGCCCGTCGAATGGCTACGCACCAAGGGAACCCCATCCAAAGCAGGATTGCCCCGGTAAGGAACGCAAGAAGGAGGGCGGCTGGTACCAACCTTTCAGCCCAGCGGTCGGCAAGGCGGACAACGGGGGCTTTGCGGGCGCGGGCCGCTTCAGCGAGCCGGAGGAGTTTCCGGACGGTGGCGTCTTCGCCGACGGCATCGACCCGCAGGCGCAGGCGTCCGTACCTGTTGAGACTGCCTTGCCACAGTCGGTCGCCGGGGCCTTTGCGGATTGGGCGGGACTCTCCGGTGACAATGGATTAGTCGACTTGGCTTTCGCCATCGAGCACGGTGGCGTCGCAGGGGACGGCCTCGCCGGGCTCAAGCGTGAACTCAGCCCCGGGGGCGAGAGAGGTTTTCAGGTTGTCGCGCAATCGAATCAGCGATTCCAGCCCTTGGTTCGCTCCTTTGGCGGCGCGTCGCTCGAGTGCTTCGCCAATGGCCATCAGCAGGGCGACTTCGCCTGCGGCCAGACCTTCACCAATGGCCAGTGCGGAGACGATGCCGATGGTGACGAGTAGGCTGACGGCAATCCGCTGGCGGCGAAAGAGGCTGTTAAACGCCTCTCGGGCTATGGGTATGCCGCAGACTAGCACGGCAATCAGCGCGGGTGAAAGGGATGTGCGGGTGCCTTTGATCTCAAGGCAGACGCCTGCCAGGACGGAGAGCGCGGCCAGGGCGAGTGCTAGAGGCGTGCCGCACCAAGTCCCCAATCCTTTGCCCGATGACGAGCAAGAGCAGCAACAGGGGGCGGGGGCAGA
>JAXFQS010000144.1:0-19092 GCA_034178815.1 Kiritimatiellia bacterium
GGGTGACGCGACGGCTCACTATCTGGCGGAGTTGCTGCTTCCGCTGGGGGTTCGGGTGACGCGTCTGGCGTACGGTCTGCCTGCCGACAGCGGGATTGGCTATTCGGATCCGTTGACGCTCCGGCGTGCGATTGCGGGGCGGCAACCGCTGGGCGAGTAGGCGATGGCGGGACGGACAACTTTAGTGTTCGGGCATCTGCCTGCCAGGGAGGCGAAGTCCCGCATCAGGGCGGGTGCCGGGGGCGCGGCAAGGGCGGAGGCTCTCGACCAGTTCCAGACGATGGACAGCGGCTTCGGCCTTGGCGCGTCACCGCTTAGATACGCCGGGGCGCGCGGTCAGCGTCTGGAGGGTCAGATGCCGTTCTCCCCGAGCTTGGCGCGGCCACGCGATGAGCGTGCGGCGGGCATTGGGCTCGTCGGGGTCGTCCATCAAAACGGGGGCGTTTGGCAGCTGGGCGGCGCAGGGATGGCCAGGGAGCGAGCGGGCCGGACGGTGGGGGCGGTGCCGGGTGGCTCCTGTGCGTCTGATGGTAGCGAAACGCCCTTGGCGTGTCAATCCTTTTGTGCCTCGATGGGGGTTTTTTGCCGTGTGTGAGGCGGGGCGTGCGAAAGGTTGGTTGCTTTTGGCGGCGTTGGCTCTGGCGGCGTGCGCGGAAGGGGTGGTCTTCAGCAATGCGCGCAACAGCCCGCGCAATCGCGAACGGGCGTTCCGGAAGGAGACGCTCTACATCATTCTGCATACGACGGAGGGGCCGACGGGGAGTTCGCTCAATAAACTCAGCGCGAACGGGGAGTGCCACTATCTGGTGGACACTTCGGGCAAGATTTGGCGGATTGTGGATGTGCGGCGGGAGGCGTACCATTGCGGTCTGAGTATGTGGAAGGGGCGGACGAATCTGGACTCGTGCAGTATCGGAATCGAGGTGACGGGGTACCACAATCGTCCGCTGACGGCGCACCAATACACAGCCTTGAGGGAGTTGCTCAAGCAGTTGCGTTTCCGCTACAAAATCGCGCCGCAGAATGTTCTGACCCACTCGATGGTCGCCTATGGCGAGCCGAACCGCTGGCAGAAGCGCCGCCATCGGGGGCGCAAGCGTTGCGGGATGCTCTATGCGCAGAACAACATTCGCGCGAAACTGGGTCTGACGGCGAAATACGGCGCGGATCCTGATGTGCGGGCGGGGCGGCTGAGGGTCGGGGACGACTATCTGGAGCGGGTGCTTTACGGGGGCGCAATGCCGGTGGGAAGCGGCTTCTCTTCCGTCGGTTTTTTGGAGACGCGGCATGTGAAACCGCCCGCCGAACTTCCTCTTTCGGCGCCTTCCGCGAGCGCGAAAAATCGTGCTCCGCAGCCGCCTGTTCCGTCCCGGATGGTGGCTTCCAACTCCTCGGGAACGGGGAAACCTCCGACCAAGGGCGCGGGCGCGAAACCGCCGGTGAAAAACACGGCGGGGCAGGTTGCCAAGGGTGGCGTTTCCGCTCCGCGTTCTGCAGAGAAGGCTCCTAGGAGGGCTGAGGCTTCCGGCAACGCAGAGGTGGCGCGCAAGAGTCGCGCAGCCCCAACGCCTAAGCCCGCGAAGAGGGGCTCGAATCAGGCGGGAGGGAATTCGAAAACCGCCACCGCAGCCGCTCGAAACGCTCCTGCGAGGGCGGTTGCTTCGAGGGCAGAGACGCCGGGGCGGAATGTGCCGCCGGTGGCGACGCGGCTTGACGAGGCACCACCGAAAGCGCGTGTGGAGGATGACATCAAGGTGCGGCGGGAGCGACCGCCCGAGTTGGATGCAGTTCCCCCGCCGCCGCCACTCTAGGGGTTCGCAAAGGTTGGCACCTTGGGGGGGGCTTGGCGGCTAGCGTCGGAGGCGGAAGGTTGATTCCAACAGGGATGGGTCATTGCCATCCGCCGCACTCGGAGGTAGGCAGGAATCGAAGCCGGAGCGGCTAGCGTTGGCAGGGGATTCCCGGCAGATGCGCGCCGAGAAAGTCGGCGATGGCGGCGGCGGCGTCCTGCGGAGTGATGCCGCGCAAGGCGTCCCAGGAGATGGAGAGGATGCGGCGGAGGGAGCTTTTGCCGTCCCAGACAAGCAGTTGGACGGTTCGATGGTCGGTCGGCGTGGGGGCCTTGTCGTAGGCGACGCTCAGCAGGGAGGAATCGTCGGGGATGGTCTGGGCGCGGACGGTGGAGAACTTGCGGCGGGTGATGGTGCGGGTCTGGGCGTTGATAGAGATTTCCGAGCGCACCAGCGAGCAGCAGGCGAAGACGAACGCCCAGAAGAGGAAGAGCAGCGAGCCGATGCAGCCCCTCAAAACGGCGTCGTCGGGGCGGTGCTGCCCCAGCGACATCAGCGCTAGGGGCGCAGCCGCAAAGGGAATCAGCAACAGCGCAAAGGCAATCCACTTGGGGCGATTCGCGGCAATCTGCTCGCGGAAAGTTCCCCGGGCAATCACAATCCCTTCGGGTGTGGCGCGCAGGCGAATCGGCGGCGAAGCAGGTATGGTCAGCGTCTCTTCCATAGGCATCAATCTCCCCCGTTCGCGTCAACCTCGCCGAACGGTGTCTACCAGTCTACCATCTTCCCGCACGGGAATCAAGCATCGCCAGAGAAAGAGCCAGACAAGGACGCGGGCCGCAGGCGAACGCGTCACGCGCCCGAACGGGGTGCCCATAATAAGGTATAGAAGGAGACAACCGCACGCCCCCCGCCAACGGGATAAGCGTTGCAGAGGGAGCGGCGTTTTGTTATAATGCGGGGCACAACCAAAGTGCATCCATGAAGCAAAAGGCTGAAATAGTCGGAGAGGCAGGCGAAGATGCCCTCACGCGAGGCATTCTCAGAGGCACCGTCCCGCTCGTCGCGTTGGCCGCGGCCATCGGCTTGCTGGCAGGCCTCGCCGCCCCGAGAGGCTTGATTCCCGACACCGCCACTAGGCTCCTGCTGGCAGCCATCGTGGGCGGAGTAGCCGCCAACGCACTCACCCTCCGGAGGATCCTCACGGCCTACTTCACGGGCGCGCGGGGCGAACGAATGACCGCCCGCCTGCTCGAAAAACTCCCCCAGGGCTGGGTCGTCTTCCACGAGGTCGAACGCTACGGAGCCGACCACATCGCAATCGGCCCAGGCGGCATCTTCTGCATCGAAACCAAGTGCTGGCAAGGCCAGGTCACTGACCACAACGGCACCCTCCTCGTCGACGGCAAACGCCCGAGCCGAGACCCCCTCGAACAAGTCCACCGCACCGCCAGAACCATACGCCAAGACCTCCTCAACGCCCACCTGCCCATCCCCGAACTAGAGGTCGAACCCCTCGTCTGCTTCGTCTCCGGAACCCTTCAGGGAAACCCACCAAACTGCGTCAACGGCGACCACCTCCTGCCCCGGCTCCTGAACGCCCCCGGCCGCCTGAGCGCCGCGCAAATCCAACTCCTCGCCGACCACTTCAAAAAATGAAAACAAGACGCCGACTCCTCCCCTCCATCCTTATCGCCGCGCTTGCCACCTTGGTCTTCGCCAGCACCCGCGCGACCGCCCCAAGCACCCCCAAAACCAGCGACCAGCAGCCCAAACCCGAGTACCGCGCCATCGCCCAGATGCTCGCCAAAAAACTCCCCCGAAACCACCTCCGACAGAAACCCTTTGACACCGAAGTCGCCTACGGAGCCTGGACAAACGCCATCACCGCCTACGACCCAGACCACACCTACTTTACCCGCCGCGAACTCGACGAACTCGCCCCAAGAGCCCCCCTCCTCTGCAAAGAATTCGCCTCCGGCAATGTATCCTTCGGCTTCGAACTCCACCAGCGATTCCTCAAAAACCTGCGCCTCCGACTCGACTTCGCCAAACAGCAACTCAAGCAGGGTTTCGACTGCTCCAAACCCGAAACCTTCGTCTGGGATCGCAAGGATGCACCGTGGCCAGAGAACGACGCTCAACGCCGCGAACTCTGGCGATTGACCCTCAAAAATGCCTACCTCGCCCACCTTCTCGCCAAGGAACTCGACGCCACCAACTCCACCCAGAAGGCACAAGCCCCCGCCGTCACCAACACCATCCCCATCCTCACGCCAGAGCAACATGTCCTCAAACGCTATAGCCAACTCCTGACCGTCTTCGAGGATATGGACTCCGAGACCATCTTCCAGCGATACGCCTCCGCCTTCTGCTCCGTCTACGACCCGCACACCGACTATCTCTCCCCCATGCGGGAGGAAGACTTCGAGATGGATATGAACCTCAAACTCGTCGGCATCGGCGCAACCCTCCGCTCCGAAGACGGCGTGGCGCGCATCGAAAACATAGTCCCCGGCGGCCCCGCCAGCCGCGATACCCGCGACATCCGCCTCGTCCCGGGAGACAAGATTATCGCGGTAGCCCAGGACAACGAACCGCCCGTAGACATCATCCACATGGCTCTCGACCGCGCCGTGCGCAAGATACGCGGCAAAAAGGGCACCCGCGTCGTACTCACCGTCATTCCCGCTTCTGATCCCTCCGGCTCGACCACCAAAACCGTCGACCTCATTCGCGACGAGGTCAACCTCGAAGACGCAGCCGTCACCGGGCGGGTGTGCACGGTTTCCCTCCCTGGTGGTGCTGTCCGCAAACTCGGCTATATCAAGGTTCCCTCCTTCTACGGTACCGGCAACCGGTTCAAGCCGGGCGAACCGGACTTTCGATCCTGCTCCTACGATACGCGCAAGTGGATGGCCAAGCTCAACGCCGAGAATGTCCAGGGAATGGTTCTCGACCTGCGCAACAACGGGGGCGGACTGCTGCCCGAGGCGATTATGATGACGAGCCTGTTCATCGCCCAGGGGCCTGCGGTTCAGGTGCGGGACTGTGCGCGTAGCGTGGCGCTGGCGATGCCGGAATATTCGGTTGCCTGCCGGACACCGCTTGTGGTGCTGATTAACCGTTTCTCGGCATCGGCCTCGGAGATTGTCGCGGGGGCGCTTCAGGACTACGGGCGGGCGGTAATCGTGGGCGACACGCAGTCGCACGGAAAGGGTACGGTGCAGACGATTCTCGACTTGGGCGGGGAGCAGTACGGTTCTTTGAAGGTGACGACGGCTTCGTTCTACCGTGTTAATGGGGCTTCTACGCAGGTGCGCGGGGTGCACTCGGACATTGTGGTGCCGTCTTTCGCCGACGGGCTCAAGGACATTGGCGAGGATTCGCTGCCGCGAGCGTTGGCTTGGACTTGCATCGCGCCGGCGGATTATACGCCTGTGAGCAATCTGTCGCTTCAGATTCCGGGGCTGAAGAAGAAGGCGGCGGAGCGTTTGGCGAAGGATGGGCGGTACCAGTCTTATGTGCGGTTGCTGAATCGGCTGGAGGTCTTCAACAATACGCGGAGCGTCTCGCTGGAGCGCAAGGCGAGGTTGGAGCAGATGCGTACGGAGCGGGCGGCGCGGAAGGAACTGGACTTGTCGCTCGGCGGCGAGGAGGATGGGGATCATGCGGCTTCCGGGGATGGAAAGAAGGGAGAGAAGCCGGACATTGTGCTGGATGCGGCGCTGGATATTCTGTCGGATTTGGTGGAGCAGATTGGGCCCCAGGTTCCGGTCAATACGGAGCCTGATCTGCGGTCGCGGCTGTTCCGCATTTTCACCCCTTGAGGAGGGAGGAGAGACGATGAAACTGCATTTTCTGAAGATGCACGGGGCGGCGAATGATTTTGTGATGATCGATGACCGCGAGGGGAGGGTTCCGTGGCAGGATCATTTCCTGATGGCGGCGTTGGCGTGCCGCCGGACGGGTGTTGGTTGCGAGGGGATTATCTTGATTCAGAAGTCGAACCGTGCCGACTTCCGGATGCGGTTTCTCAATCCCGACGGGACGGAGGTCGGCATGTGTGGAAACGGGTCGCGTTGTGCGGCGGCGTTTGCGCACCGGCTAGGGGTGGTCTCGGGTCGTTCGATGACGATGGAGACGGCGTCGGGGCTGTTGGATGCGGAGATTGGGGAGGACGGGGCGGTTCGGGTCTGGATGCCGGAACCGGACAAGCGGAAGTGGCAGATCCGGGTGCCTTTGGCGGATGGCACTTTCATCGAGGGGGACTTTGTGGACACGGGGGTTCCTCACTTCGTTGTGGAGGTTCCGGAGGTTGCGAAGGTGGATGTGGTGGGGCTCGGTCGGCAGTTGAGGTTGCATCCGACTTTCGCGCCGGAGGGGACGAATGTGGACTTTATGACGCTTCGCCCGGGGAACCGTCTGGCAATGCGAACCTACGAGCGGGGGGTGGAAAACGAGTCGGGGGCGTGCGGCACGGGGGCGGTGGCGTGCGCCATCGTGGCGGTCGAGCGCAAGTGCTACACGCTGCCGGTTCAAATCCGCACGCCGTCGGGCTTCGAACTTCAGGTCGATGGCCAATGGTGGGACGGCAAGTGCACGGCGCTCACGCTCACGGGGCCTTCGAAGGTGGTCTACGAGGGGGACATCGAACTTGACACGCTGACCCTCGAGAATGAGATGATGGAGTGAAGCGGCCGGTCGTCGGTCGCCTCGCCCCTTCGCCGACAGGCGCACTCCATCTCGGCAACGCCCGGACTTTTCTGCTGGCTTGGCTCTCGGCGCGCGCGCAAGGCGGACGGGTTCTGTTGCGGATTGAAGACCTCGACCATCCGCACAACCAGCCGGGGGCGGAGGTAGGCATCTTCGAGGATCTTAGGTGGCTGGGACTCGACTGGGATGGTACGCACCTGGTGCAGTCGAAGAGGCGTACCTTTTACCGCGAGACGCTCGCACGACTTCCCGCCTATCCCTGCATCTGCCGCCGTAGCGAGATTGAAGCCGCCCAGTCCGCCCCCCACGCCGGCGAAGTCCTCCGCTATTCCGGCCGCTGCCGCGGTCGCTTCCCGGACTACCCCTCCGCCGCCGCCCACTCCCCGAGCCTACCCCTGTGGCGCTACCGCCTCGAACCGGGCGAAGGTCGATTCCCCTGGCTCGACCGCTTCGCCGGCCCCCAGTCAGCAGACCTCGACTCCCTGACGGGCGACTTTCCCCTGGCCAGAGACCCCGACGGTGCCGGCTACACCTTGGCCGTGGTGACCGACGACCACGCCCAAGGCATCACCGAAGTCGTGCGCGGCGACGACCTCCTCGCCGTCACCCCCTGCCAACTGCTCCTCTACCGCCGCCTCCACTGGCCCGAACCCGACTTCTTCCACATTCCCCTGATTGTCGGCCCCGACGGACGCCGCTTGGCCAAACGCCACGGCGATACCCGCATCAGCGCCTTTAGAACAGCCGGAATCCCCCCGGAAAAACTCATTGCCTGGCTCGCCGCCTCTGCAGGCCTTCCCCCCCTGCCAACCCCCCAAAGCCTCCTAGCCCACTTCACCTGGGAGCGCATCCGACACCAGCCGACCGTCTGGACTGGAACCCTCGATCTCCCCCCAAGATAGCCGCCTAGCGCCCCGACCGAGGCGAATCGCTCACCACGATTTTGCGCACCGCATCCCCGTCCGAAGTATCATACACGCAGAACCGGATGTCCGGAAACGCACGGGACAACTCCTGCTCGATATACGCCTCAACCGCAGCCACATTCGACGCATCATCGTCCGAAAAACCAATGCTGATATTGCGCTTCAACGCCGCCGCCCCCGTGCGTTCGAGTATGTGCACGATATGCAACACAAACTCCCGAATCGCAAACCGCTTCGACTCCTCCGCACCGCCCCCCAAAGCACCCCCGAAACGGGCTCGAAACTCCGGCGACTTCACCGCTTGACAGGGACAAAGAGATAGGTACCTCTCCAACTCCTCCTCATCCGACCCATACTCGTCGAGATGGTCGAAACAGTGCCGGTATCCCCTCAAACTCGCCATCATCCGGCTACGCTCCTCCAGCGACAAAACCCGCTCGACAAACAACTTCACCCCTTGCCGAATCGTCGCCGAACTGTGCCCGCGCGCCGTCACAATCGCAAACAGCCGCCCCTCGATCAGCATATCGCGAAAGACCCTGAAACTCGGCGGCGGAGCCACCCGGCCCGAAAGTATCTGCTCCAGTGCCTGAGCCGTATCTTTCAGGAATGTCGCCCCCCCGTCTTGGGGGTCGTCGAGGAAATCCCTGAAGGCAATTGACCAGTTGCCCTGGGGCGGACGGTAGTTGCGCGTATCCTTGCGAATCACGCTGAAAAGGGAGGTGGAAACATCTTGCGGAACCCACAATCCCTGCGGCGTGCGGCGCTCCATATGTATCGCCGTGGGCATCTTGAGGATATTGTCGTCCCAGTCGAAGATGTAGTATTTGAAGTCCCTCTCGTAAACGGAGGTATCGACTGGGACGGTTGGTATCGCTTCGGGCATGGGGAAGCGTCCGCGCGGGGGGATTTCCGGGCGCGGGACGGATCGGGTCAAACCAAGGTTTCGCAGATGGAGATGGATATGGTGTTGTAGATATCCTCTGCGCTGCAGCCTCTGGAGAGGTCGTTGATGGGCTTGGCGACGCCTTGTACGACGGGGCCTACTGCTTCGGCGCCGGCGAGGCGCTGGACGAGTTTGTAGGCGATGTTCCCTGCCTGGAGATCGGGGAAGATAAGTACATTGGCGTTGCCTTGAACCTTGCCGTCTTTGTTCTTGGCGGCGGCTACGGAGGGGACGAGTGCGGCGTCAGCCTGCATCTCGCCGTCTACGATGGCGTCGAGGCCGTTCTGGGCAAACTTCTGTTCGGCGAGTTCGCGGGCTTGGCGGACTTTGTCTACCAACTCGTGCTTGGCGCTGCCTTTGGTGGAGAAGCTGAGGAAGGCCACTTTGGGCTGTTTGCCGACCAAGGCTTTGTAGGAGAGTGCCGTGGCGTAGCCGATGTCGGCGAGTTGTTCGGCGGTGGGGTTGGGGTTGACGGCGCAGTCGCCGAAGAGGAGGACTTCATCGCCGGCTGGGGTGGGTTGCTTGAGTTGCATGACGAAGCAGGAAGAGGCGGTGGCGATGCCTTTGCGGGTGCCGACGCACTGGAACGCGGCGCGGAGCATATCGCCGGTTGAGGCGATGGAGCCTGCGACAAGGGCGTCGACCTTGCCTAGGGAGAGCATCATGGCGCCGAAGTAGATGCGTTTCCCGCGCATGGTCTTGAGGGCTTCGTCGGGGGTCATGCCTTTGGCCTTGCGGCGTTCGTAGAAGGCGGCGGCGAGTTCGTCGGCAATGGGGTCGAGGGTGTAGTCGATGGTACGGATGCCGTTCGCGGCGAGGGAGAGTCCGGCTTGCTGTTCGGCGGCGGCGATTTCGCCGGGCGTGCCGAGGACGACGACTTTGGCCAGTCCGTCCTGGGTTGCTTTGACGGCGGCGGTGATGACGCGGGGATCCTGTCCTTCGGGGAGGACGACGGTTTTGCCGGCGGCTTTTGCGCGAGCGGCGAGTTGTTCAAGCAGATTCACTTGGCAAATTCCTTTTCTACGGGTTCGTGACGGAATAGGATAACATTTTCCCCGAAAGGAATCAACCAAAATGGCCGTTTGGTGGGTACCGTGGGGGGCGACTGGTGGACACCTTTGTGGGTGGGAGGTTGGCACCTTTCGGGGATGACGCGGGCAACCTTTCTCTGCCCCTCGTCGGGGCCTGCCGGAGAGTGGTCTTCGGCCCCCAAATGCTCGCCATCGGCAATCGAACGCACCGGCGCCCGGCGACTCTTCTTCGTGCTCGGCAGACAGGGCGCATCCCGATGGCGCCAACCTTTCGGGGTCAACGGCCGTTGACAATAGGTGCAAGGGGACGGGAACCCCTTTTGCGGGATAGGCGCAGGCTTGCCACAGGACGAGATTCTTGGTATACTCCCCAGCATCGAGATGAATGGATTGAAAACAAGACTGAAGGCGTGGGCGCAACTGTTGCGCGTGGCGAACCTGTTGACGGTGCCGGGCGACGCGATTGCAGGGTTTTGGCTGACCGCGGGGGCAGGCACGCCCGGACGCGCTTTGGCGGCGGCCATCGCCGTCGGAGTCCTGCTCTACGCCGCCGGCCTCGCGCTCAACGACTTCTGCGACCGGAAGGTCGACGCCGAAGAGCGCCCCGCCCGCCCGATTCCCTCCGGACGCATTGCCCCCAGAGCCGCGCTCGCCGCCGCCGGAGCCCTTGGCGCAATCGCCTGGCTGCTCGCCGGAACCCTTCTTCCAGGACGAGCCCTGGCGGTGACAGCAGGCCTGAGCGCCCTGATTGTCCTTTATAATGTATACGCCAAACGCTACGCCTGGTTCGGCATCCCCGTGATGGCCCTCTGCCGAGGCGGCAGTTTCCTGCTGGGTTGGAGCGCCGCCGCTTCCGGCACGCCCCACTGGGGCGCCTGCACCCTGCTGATGCTCTACATCGCCCTCGTCTCGATTGTTGCCGCCCGCGAAGCCAACCCCGGCAAACTCTTTCCCCTTCCCTACCTTCCGGGCCTAGGACTCGGCATCTCGGCGGCCTACTGGCGGCAGGTGCCCTGGTTCAACATCCTCGCCCTCGTCTTAGCCCTACGCACCCTCCTGCTAGGCGCCTCCCTCGGCCAATGGCCCAAACCCGAAGCCGTCCAGAAAACCATCGGCCAATGGCTCGTCGCACTCCCCTTCCTCCAAGGAACCCTCCTCTTGCTCGCCCCCCACGCGCCCCCCGTCTGGATCGCCTGCGTAATGGCCCTCGCAATCCCCGCACGCCTGATCGGAAAGGTCTGCCATGTCTCCTGAAACACCCCGTTCAAAGCAAGAAAAGGGCCTCCTCGTCGTCCAAGTCGCCGCCCTCGGATACGAACTCGCCCGTCACATCCCCGGTTGGGACTTCCGCCCTCTCCAAACCATCTTCCCCGCCCTCACCTGCCCCGTCCAGGCCTCCTTCCGAACCGCCCTCGCCCCCCGAGAGCACGGCATGGAGGCCAACGGCATCTACCAACCCGACCTGCGCAGACCTTTCTTTTGGGAACAGTCCTCCGCACTCGTCAAAGGTCGCCGCATCTGGGAAAACTTCAGGGCCGAAGGCGGCACCGTCGCGATGATTTGCTGGCAACAGAGCCTCGGCGAAGAAGCCGACTACATCATCAGCCCAGCCCCCATCCACAAGCACGGCGGCGGTATGATTCTCGAGTGCGCCCTCAAGCCTCAAGGCCTCCTCAAGCCGGACTTCCCCCTTCATCGCTACTGGGGTCCCCTCGCCGACGACCGTTCCACCCAATGGATCGTCGAGGCTACCCTCAAAGTCATCCGCGACCGCCAGCCAGGCCTCGTGCTGACCTACCTCCCCACGCTCGACTACCAACTCCAGCGCAAAGGCCGTGACCCCAAAGGAATCCGCCAGATTGCCACCCACCTCGACCGCCTCCGCAAGGAATCCGGCTACCGCCTCGTCGTCTTCGGCGACTACGCCATCACGCCAGCCCACCGGCCCATTTATATCAACCGCGTCCTGCGCCGCATGGGCCTCTTCAAGACCCGCCGGGTACGCGGAATGCTCTACCCTGATTTCCACAACTCCAGGGCCTTCGCGCTCGTCGACCACCAGGTTGCCCACATATTCGGCGAGACCGGACTCGTCCAGAAACGCTTTCCCGAATTGGTTCGAGACCTCTCCCCGGACGGTAACCGTCTGACCCTCTTGGCGCCCGATGGAGAGTGGTTTGCCTACCCTTGGTGGACGCGAAAGAGTGAAGCCCCCGACTACGCCCGGCACATTGACATCCACAATAAACCCGGCTACGACCCGACCGAACTCTTTTTCTTCGACCGTCGCGCGGAAAGCATTCGCGGCACGCACGGTTCCGAGCGCCCCTTGGCCGCGGTCGCGTCCGACCTTCCCTTCCATGGCAAGACGCTGATTGACCTTGCCCAAACGGTCAAAGCCCACCTTGACCAGTGCGCCGCCGACCTCCGCCGACTACCTCGATGATTCTCGAACAAACCTTCTGCGTCCCCTATCGCTATCCCGTCTGGTTCGGGCGTGGACTCTTAAATCCCGAAGCGCGAATCGTCGAACAAGTTCTCGGTTCCCTACCCCGCTGCGCGGTCTGCTACGACCAAGCCTTGGCACAGGCTGACGCCTCTCTTGCGGGGCGGCTCGAAGCGCGCTTCCGCCCCGTGCTGCCGCCGATTCCCGTCCCCCCTGGCGAGCGGGCGAAGGAGGGTTTTGAACTTCAGCGCAGCCTCCTCTCCGCCTTTGCCGACGCCCGGCTCGACCGCCACAATGCCGTCGTGGCGGTGGGCGGGGGTGCGGCCATCGATGCCATTGGACTGGCGGCTGCGCTCGTCCACCGCGGGCTACGGCTCATTCGCGTACCGACCACTTCGCTTGCGATGGCAGACGCGGCGGTGGGGGTCAAGAACGGCATCAACTGGCACGGGGCGAAGAACTTCATCGGCACCTTTGCGCCGCCCGCGGCGGTGCTCAACGACTACGCCTTTCTTGAGCACCTTCCGGTCGAGCGCCGCAAAGACGCCCTCGCCGAGGCCTTCAAGGTCGCCATCATCAAAGACCGCGCTTTTTTCGAGCGGCTAGAGGCTGACGCGCCTCGCCTCGCCGCCGGCGATCTCGACGCCCTCGAACCCGTCATCGAGCAGACCGCGCGACTTCACCTGCGGCACATTGCCACCGGCGGCGATCCCTTTGAGATGGGTTCCGCCCGCCCCCTCGACTTCGGGCACTGGGCGGCGCACAAACTCGAGACCCTCACCAATCACCGCCTGACCCACGGGCAGGCCGTCGCCATCGGTGTCGCCCTCGACAGCCGCTACGCCGCCGAGATTGGTTTGCTCCCCCGAGACCAAGTCCAAGCCATCATCCACGCCCTGACCAAGGCAGGACTGCCCGTCTGGGATTCCTACCTCCTGCACCCCAACCTGCCCGACGGCATCGAAGAGTTCCGCGCCCACCTCGGTGGCACCCTCGCAATCACCCTGCCCGCCCCCCTCGGCGCCAAGACCGAAGTCCACACCATCGACCGCGCCGCACTCGACCGGGCCATCCAACGCCTTAAACCGCCGTTGAGCAGAGATTGACCCGCCCCGCCGCTTTTCGCTTCCACCCGCCCCGCCCAATGTGCTATAGTACTGTTTTCGCAACCCGAAGGGATACACCCATGAACGTGCACATTGCGGGCACAGGCTCCTACCTGCCGGAGCGCGTGATGACCAATGCCGAACTCGCAGACAGGATTGAGACCTCCGACGAATGGATCGTCTCCCACACCGGCATCCACTCCCGCCATATCATGGCCGACGGCGAAAACTGCTCCACCATGGCCGTCGAAGCCGCCCGCCGAGCCCTTGCCAAGGCGTCCATTCGACCGGAAGATCTGGGCTACATCGTCATGGCCACCTCCACCCCAGACTATGTCGCCTTCCCCGCCACCGCCTGCATCGTCCAGAACGAACTCGGCGCCGTCCGGGCAATGCCCTTCGACATCTCCGCCGGGTGTACCGGCTTCGTCACCGCACTCGACATCGCCCGCGGCCTCCTCGCCAACGACACGCGCCCCGTCCTCGTCGTCTGCTCCGAAGCCATGAGCCGCATCCTCGACTGGAACGACCGCAACACCTGCCCCCTCTTCGGAGACGGCGCCGGAGCCGTCGTGCTCACCCCCTCAGACCGCCCCGGCGGCATCCTCAAGACCGTCTTCAAAGCCGACGGCTCAGGCCACACCGCCATTACCCACGAAGGCGGATCGAGGCTCGTCGACGGACAACCCCAACCACTCTCCAAACTCAAAATGAACGGACGCGCCGTCTTCAACTTCGCCGTCAAAGTCCTCGAAGAGATGATCGAGCGCACCCTCAAAATCAACGAACTCACCCTCGACCACATCGCCCACATCATTCCCCATCAGGCCAATACCCGCATCATCGACGCCGCCGCACGACGCCTCGGCATCCCTATCCAGCGCTTCTTCGTCAACATTGCTGAAACCGCCAACACCTCTTCCGCCTCCATTCCCATCGCACTTGACCAACTCGCCGGACAAGGCCTGCTGCACCAAGGCGACCGACTCCTGCTCGCCGCCTTCGGCGCAGGGCTCGTAGCCGGCGGAACCATCGTCGAATGGAATCCGGCGTAACCATCACTTACCGAGGAGAAAACACCATGAGCAAAACACGCGTTGTCATTACCGGACTTGGGGCCATCACGCCGCTGGGCAACACCGTGCCAGAGTTCTGGCAGAACATCCAGGACGGAGTGTGCGGAATCGACCTCATCACCAAGTTCAACCCCGAACGACTGAATGTCAAGATTGCCGCCGAAGTGCGCGGATTCGATCCCGTCGCCGCTGGTATCGACCGCAAGGAAGCCAGGCGTATGGCCCTCTTCGCCCAGTACGCAGTCGCCGCCGCCAAGCAAGCCTGGAAAGACGCCGGACTCGACCAACTGGAAGGACGCGATCCAACGCGCACCGCGGTGACGCTGGGCAATGGCATCGGGGGCAAGGAGTTGGACGATGAGGCCCACAAGACCTTGCTGGAGCGGGGCCCTTCGAGGCTTTCCCCCATGACGGTTCCTCAGATTATCGCAAACGAGGGTGCCGGCAATGTGTCGATCGCGGTGAATGCCCAAGGCCCGGTGCTGACGGTGGTGACGGCGTGCTCGTCAGGTACGGACGCGATTGGGATGGGGCTTGATTTGATTCGTTCCGGCCGCGCGGATATTGTGGTTGCGGGTGGTACGGAGTCGACGATCACGGAGTATTGCGTGGGCGGCTTCCAGGCAATGCATGCCCTGTCGACGAATCCTGACCCGAAAAAGGCGTGCCGGCCGTTCGACAAGGAGCGCGACGGGTTCATTATGGGCGAGGGTGCGGGCGTGGTGATTCTGGAGTCGGAGGAGCACGCGAAGGCGCGCGGGGCGAAGGTTTATGCGGAGTTGGCGGGTTATGGCGCATCGGGGGACGCGTACCATTTGGTTGCGCCGCATCCGGAGGCTCAAGGGGCGATTGTGGCAATCAAGGCGGCGCTCGCGGACGCGGGCATCTCGCCGGATGAAGTCGACTATGTCAATGCGCACGGGACTTCCACGGGGCTGAACGATCCGATGGAGACGAAGGCGGTCAAGGCTGTTTTCGGGGATCACGCGCGCAGGCTCAAGATGTCGTCCACGAAGTCGATGACGGGGCATCTGCTGGGTGCGGCGGGGGCGATCGAGTCGGTTGTCTGCACGCTGGCGGTTCAGAATGATGTTTTCCCGCCGACGATCAACTACCACACGCCGGATCCGGAGTGCGATTTGGACATTGTTCCGAACCAGGTGCAGCGGGGAACGGTGCGTGCGGCGATTTCGACTTCGCTCGGGTTTGGCGGACACAATGGCGTGCTGGTTTTCCGGAAATACGCGTAAGTGGAAGGGGTTCGGCCATGTCCAAGTGCAAACCGCCCTACAAGCCGCTGACGAACTTTGAAGTCAGCGATTTGATTCCGCACCGCAATCCCTTCTGTTTCGTCGATCGCGTGGTCTCCTGCGACGAGACGCATTGCATCTGCGAGCGGACTTTCACGCTGGAGAATTCGGAGTTTTTCAAGGGACATTTCCCCGCCTATCCGGTCTTGCCGGGGGTGCTGGTGGTGGAGACGATGGCTCAGGCTGGGGGGTGCGGACTGGTGGCGGCGGGGGTCTACGAGCAGGGGCTGATCTTCCTGTTGGCGACCATCAACAATGTCAAGTTCCGCCGGCCGATCCGCCCCAACGAGAAGATCCGCATGGAGATTACAACGCTCCGGGCGGGTGACAAACTGGTGCGCCAGTGCGGCAAAGCCTTCGTGGGCGAGGAGTTGGCGGCGGAGGGGGAGTGGTGCTGTATGTTGCTGGAGTCTTCCGACATCAAGTTGCACTAGCCTCGCAACCCACCAAGTCGTCAAGCGGCCGTCCCAGAGCGGGGCGGCCGTTTTGCCTATCCGCCCCCCGCCGATTGGCACCTTTTGGGGAGTTTCCAATCAACCTTTTGGGGCGACTGATAGGCAGGTTGGGGGCGGATGGGTACGCACCTTCGCCGGGGAAAGGTGCCTACCCATCGCCGGCGGAGAAAGCCGTGGCAGTGAGGGCGGGCGCTTTGGGGTTTGACTTTGGCGGAGACAGTTGGTAAGATGATCGGACTGGTTTTCGACCACCATGCAAGCCTTATGTTTTCATTTCTCCTCAAACGCCGCCCGCGCCCCATCATCAAAGAGCGCAAAGAACACAACATTTCCCGAAAAGACATCGCCCCCGAAGCGCTGAAAGTCCTCTACCGCCTGCACGACTCCGGGAACCTCGCCTACCTCGTCGGCGGCGGCGTACGCGACCTCTTGCTCGGCCGCCAGCCCAAAGACTTCGATGTCGGAACCGACGCGAGCCCAAGCGAAATCCGACGCCTCTTCCGCCGCTGCTTCCTCGTTGGACGCCGTTTCCGCCTCGCCCATGTAATCGTCGGCGACAAAACCATCGAGACCGCCACCTTCCGCAAACAACCCGACCACGATACTGTCAGCGACGAACACGGCCTCTACCAGACCGACGACAACACCTTCGGCTCGCCAGAAGACGATGCCTATCGCCGCGACTTTACCGTCAACGGCCTCTTCTACGACATCGCCACCTTCCGCGTCATCGACTATGTCGGCGGGCTCAAAGACCTTGAACGCCGCCTCGTGCGCAGCATCGGAGATCCCGCCATACGCTTCCGTGAAGACCCCGTCCGAATGATGCGCGCTGTCCGCTTCGCCGCCAAACTCGACTTCGAGATCGACCCCGGCGACCTGCGCGCCATTGCCAAATACCACGGCGAAATCCGCAAAGCCTCCGTGCCCAGACTCTGCGAAGAAATCTTCCGTCTCTTCGTCGACGGCAAAACCGAACGCTGCTTCCGCATCCTCTACAAGACCGGGCTCCTCTCCGACCTGCTTCCTCAAATCAGCGACTACCTCAAACGCTCCGGCGCAGACCGTTCCCCCCTCTGGATTGCCCTACAGGGACTTGACCGCATCGCGGCAGACGGACACCCCCTTTCGAACGCGCTCCGCCTCGCCGTCCTCTACTACCCCCTCCACCTCGACCTGCTCGCCCGCGCCACTGCCTCACAGCCAACCAAACGCCCCAACCAGCGCCAGTGCGCCTTCCAGGCCCTTGAAGTCAGCGCCCGCCTCTACAATATGCCCAAAAGCGCCTGGATGAATGCCGCGTTGCTCATCGACCAGTTAGGACGGCTGACCCGCAAGCCCAACCCGGACGACTCATTCACCCAGCGGCTGCTCCGCAATCCCAGGCTTCCCGTCCTCTGCAGTCTGGCCGAGGCCCTCGCCCAACTCCCCGGCGCCCCCACCGCCGACACTGCCAGGGCCTGGAGGCAACTGATTCCCGAGGCCGACTCGGAGAACACGCCTTCAGCCGCTTCCGACGCCGGGCGCCCGCGGCGCCGACGGGGTCGCCGCCGCAGACGCCCAAAACACCAATCCGACGCCCCGGAAGATACGCAGGAAATGGCGTGATTCCTGCCTAGGTCACATGCCAGTTCCTATCCGAGAGCGGCTCCATATCCTATGGCACAATCCGGGCGGCGTGCGGGAAGTGCTTCCGGTCGCGCTCCCCTTGATTATCAGTTCCGGAGCCAACGCCATTATGATGTTCTGCGACCGCGTGTTTCTCGCGCGGTTTGACAGCATCTCAATCCAGGCTGCGCTTCCGGCGGGGGTGCTCTCCTTCACCCTTTGCTGCGGATTCCAGGCTGTGATTGCCTACACGGGAACCTTCGTCGCGCAGTACTACGGAGCCAAGCGGCTGGATCAAATCGTACGCACGGTTTTCCAGGGTTTCTGGCTGACCTTGGCGGCAATTCCGCTGATGATGTTGCTGATTCCGGCAGGTATTTGGCTGATTCGCTCGAACGGCCATCCGGTGGATGTGGTGGCTTCGGAGGAACTCTATTTCTCGGTTCTGATGGTCGGCGGGGTGTTCCTCTGCGTGAATGCTTTGCTCTCGGGATACTTCTGCGGCGTGGGCAAGGCGCGGCTGACGATGTATGTCAATTTGGTCGGGGCTGGGTTCAACATTGGGGCGGACTGGCTGCTCATCTTCGGGAACTGGGGGTTGCCGCGAATGGGAATCTTCGGTGCGGGGCTGGCGACCGTGTTGGGGGTGGCCATTCCCGGGATGATTTTGTTTCTCTGCTTCCTGCGGGAACTTGCGAGGGGGCCGAGACCTAAGGGTTTCTGGAGGCCGGACTTGGCGCTCTGCAGGCGGATTTGCCGGTTTGGTCTGCCGGCGGCGGGTCACCAGTTGATTGAGGTTTCGGCGTTTACGGCATTCGTGATGCTGTTGGGGCGTTTGGGGGCGTTGGAACTTGCGGCGGGGAACATTTGCTTCTCGATCAACCATCTGGCGTTTGCGCCGCTGTATGGGCTTGGGGTGGCGGCGTCGATTTTGGTGGGGCGGTACCAGGGGGCGCGGGAGAGTGGTTTGGCGGAACGGGCGGGGTGGTCTTCGGTGGTGGTAGGTCTGGGGTATATGGGGGTTGTGGGAGGCTCGTTTTTACTTGTGCCGGATGGGTATCTGGCGCTTTTCGGGGCTAATCAGGCGGAGTATTCGATTGGGGAACTGTTGGGGACGGGAAAGCCGCTTCTGCGGCTGATGGCGTTTTGGGGGTTTGCGGATCTGGTCAACATTGTGCTGGTTGGGGCGCTCAGGGGTGCAGGGGATACGCGGGTGCCGCTGTTGGTCACGACTTTGGGCTCGTGGCTGGTGTGGCTTCCGATGGCGGGGTGGATGGTGTGGAGGCAGTGTTCGATCCTAGCGCAGTGGCAGTATTTGGCGGGGTATTGCTGGGTTCTGGCGGGGGTATTCCTGTGGCGCTGGCTGAGGGGGCGGTGGAAGTCGATCCGGGTGATTCATACGCCCGGGGATCTGGCGCTGATGGAGCCTCCGGGGGCGGTGTGAGGGTTTCTCGCAAGGCGATTGCTGCCTAGGAATGGGGGTGTTTCCTGCGCAGGTTGGGGGGTGATGGGTAGGCGGGAGCGGGAGCGAGTGGTTGCTACCTTTGAACCAGGCCCCTGCCGGCGCGTGACGCCGACAGGGGCCTGGTTGCTGTGGTGGTATGCGAATTAGAACAACAGGAACATCAGCCCGCCCGAGGTGGCGTTGAGCGCCCCCGCGGCGAGTTGGCCGATGGTACGGG
>JAXFQS010000081.1:0-2775 GCA_034178815.1 Kiritimatiellia bacterium
AGGCGTGCGGCGAGGAGAGGGTAGTCGGGGTCTGCGCCGTCGGAGCCGAGGAGTGCGCCGAGGCGGCCGAGGGGGGTTGAGGCGAGCGGGCGCGTGGCGGGGTTGTGGATGGGGACGCCTCTGGCGCGGGCGGCGGCGTCGAGGGGTTCCCAGAGGGCGGGGTCGAGCAGGCCGAGCGTGGCGCTGCGGCCGGGTGCGGTTTCGTCGGCGAGCAGGGCGAGGGCTTGGTCGGCGAGTGCGGCGGGGTCGCGTAGCGGGTAGATTCGATCGTCGGGGATTGGAGGCAATCTCAGGAGGCCTTTCGCGCGTCCGAAGGGGTCGAAGAGGTTGGCATCGGCGGGGTCGAAGGGTAGCCAGGTTTCGACGGGCAGGGGTTGGCGTTCGAGCCAGCGGATGACGAAGGGGTTGGCATCGAGCAGGGCCGGGAGGATGATTTTTTCGGCACCTTCTGGGGGCGTGGGGTTGGCAATGGCGGCTTGGCGGAGGCGGGCGGAGGTGGTCAGGGAGCAGGCGGCGAGATCGGCTTCGAGGCGCTGTTCGATTTGGGCGATTTCCTGCCAGCGGCGGCGTTCGTCTTCGGGTGCGAGGGCGCTGTTGAAGCATTCGGGTTGCGCGGCGACATCTTCGGCGCGTAGCCCCCCGCTTTCGAGTTCGCGCCAGAGTCCGACCAGCAGGCGCCCTTTTGCCACGCCTTGGGCGAAGGTTGCCGCGCGCCAGGCTTCGGGCGTGGCGGGGTCTGTCAGCAGCAGCGCCAGGCGGCCGAGCACGACTTGGCGCGGCGCCTCGGGCAGGCTTCCCTCCGGCGGTGCCACGAGGCGCGAGGGTTCAATCACTCTGGGCGGCACGATGGCCCGCGCGGGCCCGTCGCCGGAGGCTTCTACCAGCGCCCGCCGCAGTTCGCGCCCCGATTGCGCAGTTGGCACCACGACAATCAAGTGCCTCAGGCTCGGCGCACCGCCCGGCGTGCGGCGTACCTCTTGGAGCAATTTCTCCGCCACTACCCGCACCAGTGGACGGCTTCTATCCAGCCATTTCGTCACCATTGCTTGTTCCGTTTCCTGCGTAGCAATCACGGGGCAAGCATACCACAAACCCGCCTGTTTGGCAATATTTTCCCCGCCCCTTCTCTTCGGGGCGTGCGGGCGGAAGGGGGGATGGCGTTGCGCGGTTCCCTGCCTATTCCCGAGCGTGGTGTGAACCTTTTCCCGGGACGGTTCGTCAGTAGCCGTGGCGCTTGGGGATGTGTCGGGTTCCGCGCCGCGCCTTCTCGGGTGGTCGGACGCAGTATTGGTCTGATTGGGGCGGTGGCGTGGCTTGGGCTCGGGCGCGTCTATAAAAGGTTGACCGCCCGCATCGGGTGTGGTATGCTCCCTTGCGTGATCGAGACTTTGATACTGACCGGCTGGGGACACGCCTACTATTCTGCGGCGGCGGCAATGCTGCTGAACCGCCTTGACGGGGCGGCGGAGGTTGGCGGCGTGAGCATCCAGCGCCTGCCGGAAACGCTTGAAAACCTGCCCGAGCGCATCCGCCGCGTCATCCTTCTGGGTATCGGGCTTCAGGGCGACGAGTGGCGGCTGGCGACGGCGCTTGAGGCGCTCCATTCGCGCGGGACAACGGTCGAATGGGTCAGCAACCAGCCGCTCAGCGAGAGCCAAAGGCAACTCCTTTCCGCCTGGCTCAAGTGCCACATTCACCCGCGCCTCTCCCTGCTGGATGCCGTCGCGCGAACCTACTCCTGCGAGGCGCACCCCTTCGCCCCGTTTGCCGCCGAGCGCCCTCCCGCGGGCCACGCCGCTGCCCAGGCCTATCGCGATTTGGTCGCCGCCGCGTCCTGGGCGCACCGCAGTATTCAGGATGACGAGGCCTATCCCCAAGTCATACACGCCCTTGCCCGCCTGACCAGTCCATCCGCCTGGCCCGAGCGCTTTAACCGACTGGTCAAACTCTGGCGCGAGAGCGGCCGGCGCGAGTTGATTGGAACCTCCTCTGCCCTCTGCCAACTCCGCGACCAGATTGCGCGCGTCGCGGTTCACCCCGATGCCCGCGTGCTGATTCTCGGCGAAAGCGGCACCGGCAAAGAGACCGTCGCGCGCCAAATCCACAACCTCTCCCCGCGCGCCCAGCAGCCCTTTGTCGCCTTCAACTGCGCGACCTGCTCCACCGCCCTGATGGAAGACCGCCTCTTCGGCCACGCTAAAGGCGCCTACACCGGCGCCCACTCCACCGCGCCGGGGCTCTTCGCCTGCGCCCAAGGCGGCACCCTCTTCCTCGACGAAGTCGCCGAACTCCCCCTCGATGCCCAGACCCTGCTGCTGCGCGTGCTCGAAGAGGGGCGCTACCTGCCCCTAGGGGCCACCCGCGAGGAGCACGCCGATGTCCGCCTGCTCGCCGCCACCAACCGCCCCTTGCGCCAACTCGTCGCCCAAGGCCGATTCCGCGAAGATCTCTTCTGGCGCCTCTCCACCATCGAACTGCGCATTCCCCCGCTGCGCGAACGCCCCGACGACATTCCCCCTATCGCCGACGCCTTCTATTACGGTAAAACCCGCCGCCACCTCACCCCCCAACAGGCCGCCGACCTCCAAACCTACTCTTGGCCCGGCAATGTCCGCGAACTCCACCACCTCCTCGAGCGCGCCATCATCCTCAGCCAGACCGACTTCCGCCTCTTGCTCGCCGATGCCCGCCAAAACCTCCCCGAACAATCCACCCGCGACTCCGCCCCCGACTACCCCGAAGAGCCCCTCGACGAACACATCCGCCGCTACATCC
>JAXFQS010000161.1:0-15493 GCA_034178815.1 Kiritimatiellia bacterium
GCAGAATCTCCGTCTCAGCCATGTGCTCGCCGAGTGCCCTAGCGACCGACTGCACGGTCAGAACATTCTTTCGGATTACCTCCCGTGCCTTCTCGGCGATTTGCTCGCGGTGGAGTTCATTGCTGGTCACATCCTGCACGACCGCGCCCACCGTGCGTCCCGGGGTGACGCAAAAGACGCTGATATTGAGAATCTTCTCTCCTACCACCTGATTCGGGCGGACGATTTCCCCTCCGGTGGAGAGGACTTCCTCGAAAAGGGCGGTATCTTCAAGGAAGGTGCCGAGGCTGGCTCCGGTCAGATTCCCGCACGAATCGAAGGCTTCGAGGGCGGCTTCTCCGCACAGCTCCGCAAAGTGGCGGTTGCATTCGACAATCTCCAGTTTTTCGTTCGCGAGAACGACGCCTGCTGGGATGTATTTAATCAACGCTATGTTGGTTTTGCGGGCAATCTTCCGCAGCCAGGAGACGCACATGGAGGGTTCGGCCTTGCCCGCGACCATGGCTTTTGCGAAGCTGCGGCAGGTGTTGTAGCCGCACCCGCCGCAGTTGAGTTCGTCCGCAAGGGTGAACTTGCCGACTTCCGCCAATGCGGCGGTGATGGCGTCTTCGGAAATGGGCTGGAGTTTGGGCTTGTGGGGGGTGAAGCGCACGCCCATGGCGACATCTACGGGGCGTTTGAGGCTGGTCTGTTCGGTGCCTGAGGTGAGGGTCTCAAGGAGTATGTCGGCGGTGGCCGAGCGCTTTGGCATGACTGGTCCGTTGACGCATCCGCCGGGGCAGGCTAGGGCTTCGATGAAGAGTTTTGCGCCAGTTGCCTGGACATCTTTCTGGCTGATGCCGCGGAGCATTCTGCCGACTTCCGCCAGCCCTGAGACAGCGACATAGCGGATGCCTGAGTTGGGCTCGCGGAGGGTGTCATTCATACCGCCTTCGAGGGCGTAGGCGCGGCCTTCTTCGGCGGGGGCGGGGACGACTTCGGAGTCTGACAAGGTGGATAGATCGATGTTTTTTTCAGCGAGCCATTGTTCGAGGGCGGCAAAGGTGATAGCGACCTGGAGGTCGGTTCGCAGCTGGTCGGATTCGAGTTTTTTGGCGGCGCAGGGGCCGATGAAGATGACGCAGATGTTGTCGCCGTATACTTTGCGCAGATGCCGGGCGTGGGCGATGACGGGGGATGCGACGGGGGCGACGAAGGGGGCCCACTCAGGGAGGTATTTGCCGATGTATCCGACAAC
The DNA here is from genome assembly GCA_034178815.1 of Kiritimatiellia bacterium. Lineage (GTDB taxonomy): Bacteria > Verrucomicrobiota > Kiritimatiellia > RFP12 > DVOR01 > JAXFQS01. The sequence goes on from JAXFQS010000161.1 coordinate 1,238, forward strand.
GCCGGGGCAGGCGCTGGAGATGTAAGCACCGGCATCGGCTTTCTTGAGGAAGTCCCCGGTTGCGGAACTGACGAGTTGGGCGCCGATGGCGGTCTCGCTGACGCCGGCGAAGCCGAGTTTTTTGAGCGCCGTGGCGAGTTGGCCGAGGCGGATGCCTTTGAAGTAGCTCAGATAACTCGGGGCTATGGAGGCGTAGACTTTCCGCCCGTCGTTGGCCAGAAGGAATTTGGCGCGGTCGAGGTCTGAGCGGACCTTCTTGGCGTGGGCGGGGCAGACTTTGACGCAGAGACCGCAACTGACGCAGAGTTCGGGAATGACGGCGGCTCGGGCGTTGACGATGCGGATGGCTTTGCAGGGACAGTGTCGGACGCATTTGTAGCAATCTTGGCACTCGTTTGGTACGGTGTAAACGGGGTATTCCCTGTTCATCTTTTGCCTCCCTAGGAAGGTAGGAATCAGGCTCTGGGGTTCGTATGCGTCGCGAATGTCTTCTCAAGCAGCCCGTTGATCGCTCCGCCCGAGACATGGTCGTAGACGGTGCCGTCAATCTCGACAATCGGTCCGTCCTGGCAGCGTCCGGTGCAGAGACAGCCCGACATGTTCAGGTCGACCTCGTCCTTGAGCCCGTGCGCCTTGAGAAACTGCTCGATGATTTCGACATTCCGCCCGTTGCCGCGCGCGAAACAAGAACTCCCGAGGCAGATACGGATGGTAGGTTTGTGCATAAGAAAAAGCGGCGGTCGCCGCAGAGGCCGGAACCTCTGGCAACCGCCGCGCAACGGGGTGGATTACTTGCCGTAGTAGGCGCGCAGATACATGGCCTTGATCTCGGAGATCAGCGGATAGCGCGGGTTGGCGCCGGTGCACTGATCGTCGAAGGCCATTTCCGACATCTTGTCGAGTTCGGCGAGGAACTCGGCTTCGGGAACGCCCGCATCCTTGATGGTCTTCGGAATCTCCAGACGATCCTTGAGCTTCTGGACGGCCGCGATCAACTTCTCGACCTTGTCCATGTTGTCGCCATCTTTGCCCCCCAGTTTGAGGAAGTCCGAAAGGCTCGCATAGCGCTCAATCGCCTCGGGGTACTTGTACTGAGAGAAGGTGCCCTGCTTGGTCGGCTTGGCCGTCGCGTTGAACCGGATGACCTCGTTGATGAGCAGTGCGTTGGCCAGCCCGTGCGGCACATGGAATGCCGCGCCCAACTTGTGAGCCATCGAATGGCAGACCCCCAAGAATGCGTTCGCAAAGGCCATACCAGCAATCGTCGATGCGTGGTGAACCTTCTCGCGGGCTCGCTCGTCCTTGGGCCCGTTCTCATAGGCAGCCGGGAGATATTTGAAGACCAAACGCGCCGCCTCACGGGCCAGCCCGTTGGTGTACTCCGAAGCCATAATTGAGACGCGTGCCTCAAGCGCATGCACCAGCGCATCGATGCCCGACCACGCCGTCAGCTTCTTGGGCATATTCATCGTCAGTTGCGTGTCGATGATCGCCATGTCGGGCGTCAACTCGTAGTCCGCAAGCGGATACTTGACCCCGGTCGCCTCGTCCGTGATGACCGCAAAAGGTGTCACCTCGGAGCCCGTTCCCGAAGTGGTCGGAACAGCCACGAGCGTTGCCTTGGTGCCCAGTTTCGGGAACTTGTAGACGCGCTTGCGGATATCCATGAAGCGCATCGCAATGTCCTCGAAATGGACCTCCGGATGCTCGTACATGAGCCACATAATCTTAGCCGCGTCCATCGGCGATCCACCGCCGACCGCAATGATGGTGTCGGGCTTGAAACTGTTCATCCGGGCCGTACCCGCACGGGCGCATCCAAGCGTCGGATCCGGGGCGACATCGGCAAAGACTTCGAAGGTAATCCCCGCTTCTTCAAGCTGTGAAAGTGCACCGTTAAGCATCCCGCTCTCGTAGAGGAAGCGGTCGGTGACCACAAAAGCGCGGCGGCGTCCCTCGTCCTGAAGTTCGCGCAACGCCTCGCGCAGGCAACCGTACTTGAAGTAGATTTTCTCGGGGACGCGGAACCACAGCATATTCTCTCTCCGCTTGGCAATGGTCTTGATGTTGAGAAGGTGTTTGGGCGCGACATTCTGCGAGATGGAGTTGCCGCCCCAGCTGCCGCAACCAAGGGTCAACGAGGGGTCAAGTTTGAAGTTGAAGACATCTCCGATAGCGCCCTGCGAGGCCGGCATATTGACGAGCGTGCGGGCGGTATGCATGACATGGCCGAACTTGGAAATCCGATCCTGGTTGTTCGGGTCGGTGTAGAGCACGGAGGTGTGTCCGAGGCCGCCGTAGTTCAGCAGGGCTTCGGCATTGAGCAGTGCGGCGTCGAAGTCCGGGACGCGGTACAGGGCGAGCACGGGGGAGAGTTTTTCCCGGCTGAAGGGATGGTCGAGACCAACGCCTTCGGTCTCGGCAATGAGCACCTTGGTATCCGGGGGGACTTTGATGCCGGCCATTTCGGCGATTTTGGCCGCGCTTTGCCCCACAATCTTGGCGTTAAGCTTGCCATCAATCTGGATGAATTTGCCGACTGCAGTAGCCTCTTTGGGGGTCAGGATGCGAGCCCCGCGGAGGGTGAATTCGGCTTTGACATCATCATAGATGCTCTCGACGACGGTGACCGATTGCTCGGAGGCGCAGATCATACCGTTGTCGAAGGTTTTCGACTGGAGGACGGAACTGACGGCCATTTGGATGTCGCAGGTTTCGTCCATGATGACGGGGGTGTTGCCTGCGCCGACGCCGACGGCGGGGGTACCGCTGGAGTAGGCTGCTTTAACCATTCCGGGGCCGCCGGTGGCTAGGATGAGACTGATGTCGGGGTGGCACATGAGGTGCTGGCTCAGGAGCACGGAAGGCTCTTCGATCCAGCCGATGATATTCTCGGGGGCACCGGCTGCGACGGCGGCGTCGAGTACGATTTTGGCGGCGGCGATGGTGCTTTTCTTGGCGCGCGGGTGGGGGCTGAAGACGATGCCGTTTCGGGTCTTGAGGGCGAGCAGGGACTTGAAGATGGCGGTGGAGGTGGGGTTGGTGGTGGGGACGATGCCGGCAATGACGCCAAGGGGTTCGGCGGTCTTTACGATACCGAAGCCTTCATCCTCTTCGATGACGCCGCAGGTGCGGTAGTGGCGGTATTTATTGTAGATGTATTCGGATGCGAAGTGGTTTTTGATGACTTTGTCTTCGATGACGCCCATGCCGGATTCGGCCACGGCCATTTGGGCGAGGGGAATGCGGGCGTTGTTGGCCGCGAGGGCGGCGGCACGGAAGATGGCGTCAACCTGTTCCTGGGTGTACTCGGCGTACTTCTCCTGGGCGGCTTTGACTTTGGCAATCAACTCGTTCAGACCTGCGCGCTCATCGATGTCCTCGGCCGGGACGGGGGCGTTGGCGGGTTCTTTTTTCTTGGCGGGCTTCGTCATATTGCGGTTATTCCTTTCCCCGGGCACCTCCCGGGCGGGGGATTCGACAATATCCAAAAGTTGGATATTATTTTATCGGTCTTTAGTTTATCAAATTGGCGCTGGGACTGCAAGCGCAAAACACGCGGGAGGGGTTCAAATTGTGCCGGAAGGGATTTACCTTGCGCGGCGGTGGAAAGATAGGTATACTTTGAAAAGGTTTGTACGAACGAGGAGTGCGATGGGGCGCCACAAGATCTTGAATACGCCTGCGGTGCGGCGGATGCCGAGTTATCTGCATTGTCTGGCGGGAATGGTGGAGTCGGGGCTGGAGTTTGCTTCGACTTCGGCCTTGGCGGCGTACATTTCGGTCGATCCGATTGTGGTGCGCAAGGATGTGGAGTTGACGGGGCTGAAGGGGTGTCCCGGGGTCGGCTACCGGACGAGGGATTTGATGGAGGCGATACGGTGCTATCTGGGGTGGAACCGGAGTCGTTCGGCGATTCTGGTCGGGGCGGGGTCTTTGGGGTGTGCGCTTTTGGGGCACCGGGACTTTGCGGAGTCGGGGCTCTGTTTCACGGGGGTGTTCGATGCGGACGGGGGGAAGATTGGGCGCGAGGTGGCGGGGGGGCTGCGGGTGGAGGATGTGGCGGAGTTGTCGCGCCGGGTGGGGGAGTTGCGTCCCCAGATTGCGGTGATTTGCGTGCCGGTGGAGGTGGCGCAGAGGGTGGTGGATGAGTTGGTCGGGTGTGGGGTGAAGGCGTTCTGGAACTTTGCTAATGTCTGCCTGAATGTGCCGCCGGATGTGGTGGTGCAGCGCGAGGTGATTGCAGGTGGGCTGGCGATGCTGTCGATGAAACTCAAGACGCACGCGGCGTGCTGAGGATAAGCGGGAGGCGAGGAAAGGTTGGTAGCAGGCGGTTTGACGAGTTGCTACTAACCGGGGGCGCTGGTTGGCGGGATGGGGTGCCGGAGGTGCCTATCTCCGGAGGGGAAAGGTTGGCAAGTCCCGCGGGGACGGGCTGTTGGGGCGAAGGGGGATTGTCCCCCCCCTGACGGGGGCGCGCAGCGGGGCGTTTTCTTGTTTCTTTTCGGGAGGAATTCTGCTATACTTAAGAACTTCAAGACAATTTCCCAAGAGAGGTCAGACAGATGGCAGAACAGTTGGCGGTCACGGTAAACGGCGAGGCGATTCCCCAGCGGGCGATAGACTTCGAACTGCAGCGGTTGATTCATTTTTATGTGCAGCATGGTATGTCGGAACAGGCCATCCGCGAGCAGTTGCCCGCCATCCGGCGACGGGCAATCGATCAGGCTGTCGGCGCCAAACTGCTGGTTGAGGAGTCAAAGCGGCTGGACATCACCGTGTCCGCGGAAGACATCGACCGGCGCTTTGGCGAGATGGTCGTTCAAGCCGGCGGACTCGAGAAGTTGACTGATATCCTCAAGAAGCAGAAGTTGACGGTCGATGACTTCAAGCGCGAACTTGAGCAGGGCCGGCGTGTGGACAAACTCGTTGACCAGGCCGCGGCAAATGTCAAAGACCCTACCGAAGAGGAAATCGCCGCCCACTTTGAGGCCCACAAGAGCGAATACCAGAAAGCCCCGAGAGTCCTCGCCCAGCACATTCTCATCAAGCCCAAAACCACCTCAGAGACCGACCGCAAAACCGCCCGGGAGGCGCTCCTGGCTATCAAAGAGCGCGTCGCCAGCGGCAAAAGCACCTTCTCAGAAGAGGCCGAACGCCACTCCGAATGTCCTAGCGGCAAGGAGGGCGGCTCCCTAGGCTGGTTCGGCAGGGGTATGATGGTTCCCGAGTTCGACAAAGCCGTCTTCGATATGGAAGTAGGGGCTATCAGCGATCTCGTCGAGACGCAGTTCGGCTACCACCTCATCTACAAGACCGACGAGGACAAAGGCGGTTCTCCCGAACTGGGCGATGTCCACGACGAAATCCGAGACTTTCTGCGCCATGTCCGCCGCGGAGAGGCAGTAGAGGCCTATGTCGCCGAGTTGCGCAAGAAGGCCGACATTAGCATCCGAGAGGTCTGATGCAATGAAGGATTTGACCGAAACCGTTGAATCCTGCCGCCGCGTAATGGAGGGCAGGGCTGTGGTGGTAGATGAGTTGAAGGTCAAACTTCCCAGTGGCCGCATTACCACCCGAGAAGTGGTGCGGCACAGGGGCGCGGCTGTCGTGTTGGCGCGCCGGACGGATGGTTTGTTCGTCCTTGAGCGACAGTATCGCGCGGCGGTCGGGGAAACATTGCTGGAGACCATTGCGGGGGGTATCGAACCGGGCGAAAAACCGGAAGATGCCGCCCGCCGGGAATTGCTCGAAGAGAGTGGCTACGAAGCCACCTCTCTGACCTTTCTGGGCAGTTATGTGATGTGCCCCGGCACGAGCGAGGAGCGTCACTACATCTACTTGGCCGAGGTTCCCGACCACCCGGGAGACCAGCAGTTCGATTACGACGAAAACCTTGAGGTCGTGTTGCTTTCGGCGGAGGAAATCGAGCAGAAATTGGCCTCGGGGGAACTCCACGACGGGAAGACGGCTTTGGCTTGGTTTCTCTACCTTCGTCACCATGCGTGAGGACCAGGCCCAGCAATGCTATTGGGATGCGCTGGCGCCCGATTACCGTGCGATGACGCGCATCGACCCGGATGATTTTCACTATGGGCCCCGGCTCGCGGGCGAGTCGCGTCTGAAGGTCTTGCCGCCCTTGCGCAAGGGGATGACGGCGCTTGAATTGGGTTGCGGCGCGGCGCAGAACAGTCTGTGGTTGGCGCGCAGGGGATTGCGCTGTACGGCGCTTGATGTCTCCGCCGAGCAGATGCGTCCGGCGCAGGGGAAGGGGATTGAACTCGTCTGCGCTCCGATTGAACGATTCCGGAACCATCTGAGGGGGCGTCGGTTCGATTTGGTGCATAGCTCCCATGCCTTTGAGTTCCTACCAAATCCTCAAGCGGTTATTAACCGTTGCGCCCAAGTCCTGAATACCAATGGGTGGCTTTTGTTCTCGACAGTCCATCCCCTTTATAATGGCGACTGGGTCGAGGCGGAGGATGGCACCTTCGGAAAGTTCCTGCCGAACTACTTCTCCCCGCCCGACGATGTGCGTAGCGATTACGGCGGCGTGACCATCCGTTCCAGAGCCTGGCCAATCGAGGCGTGGTTCAGGTGGATTCGCGCCGCAGGACTGCGTTTGGTCGACCTCCGAGAACCCCCCGCCGCCGCCGACCCCGCCTACACCAGCGATGCGTGGGAGGATGACGACGGTGAGGCTTGGCGGATTCCATCCACCCTCATCCTGCTTGCCCAGAAGGAGTAGTCGTGTTCGAGATGGACTGGAACTGGTTTTGGGACTTTCTCAAACACCTTGAGGACCACCCTTGGACGGTTCAGGTGTGGGTCGCCGGCGGCGCCACATTCATCTTTGAGAACATCGTTTGCGCCGGCATTGGGGTGTTGGTCGCCAGCGGCGAGATGCGCATTGATGTCGCCTTTGTGGGGATGATGCTGGGGGTCTTCATCGGAGACATCCTCCTTTATCTGCCAGGGCGTTTCGCGATGAATGCCCTGCGCAAGAGCCGTTGGATGGCGGCGAACGCCCACCGACTCCAGTACTTCGAAGACTTCTTCTCCCGCCATGTCGGGAAAACCATGTTCGTCATTCGATTCACGCCCGGGATTCGGACCGTTGCCTTGATTGCCGCCGGGATGCTTCGCGTGCCCATCGCCTCCTACGCCCTCTACTCCGCGCTCTCCTCCGCGTTCCAGGCATTGCTCGTCATCCTGATTGGGCGAGGCCCCTTAGCGAGCGTATTTCCTCATATGCGCGCGTGGTGGCATGCCTATCCGGTCGGGCGCTGGATTGCCGTCGCGGCTGTCTGCCTTATCTTCGTTTGGGCGAACAAGATTCTTGCCCGGGCGCTCACCCGAAAGGTCGACTTGACAACCGCCAAAGGCAGTGATACGCCGATAGCCTGGTATGAGACCCTGTCCCCATTTTGGTTCAATGTCCTGCCCGTCGCCCGCTTCCTTTGGGAGGGCTTGAAGGCGCGCAGACTTGCCCTTGGATTCAATGTCAATCCGTCCATCCACGCGTCAGGATTCAATGGCGAGAGGAAGTGGGATATCTACCGCCTATTCCCCCCGGAGTCAATGGGGAGCGTCATCGCGCCAGTCGTGCGAATCCCCCCTGTTGAAGGCGGCTGGGCGCAGGAAAGGTTGAGACTGGCGAGGGAAGAGATGGCCAAGATCGGACTCGATTGGCCGGTTGTGGCGAAGCCCGATATCGGGCAACGAGGGGTCGGAGTCCAACTTATCAGTAGCGAATCGGAAATGTTGGATTACTTCTCCGCCTACCCGATGGAGGAGCCCGTTCTGCTGCAGGAACTGATCTCCTTGCCGGAAGAGGCGTCGGCGCTTTATGTCCGCTATCCGGGCGAGAAGACGGGCAGAATATTGGCCTTGACCTACAAACAATTTCCCTCGGTGGTGGGCAATGGACGCAGTACGCTCCGGCAATTGATTCTGGCGGACATGCGGTATATGCGCCTCTCCTCCATTTTCCTTGAGAAGAACCGCGCCCGGCTCGACCAAGTGGTTCCAGCCGGTGTACGCGTGCCGCTCTCTTTCGCGGGCAACCACGGACAAGGGGTGCTCTTCCGCAACGCCAATGGGCACATAACGGAGGCTCTGACCCATCGGCTTGATGCCATTGCGCAGGCACTGCCCGATTTCCACTATGGGCGCTTTGACTTCCGGTTCGGAGGGTGGAAGGATTTGGAGGATGGGAAAGGCTTCCGCATCATCGAATTGAATGGTATCGGCGGGGAACCGGTCGAGATATGGGATCCAAGCGGCAGTTTATACCAGGCGTATCGGTGGTTGTTCAGGCAATGTCGCATTTTCTTTGAAATCGGCGCGGCGAATTGGGCTTGCGGGCATCGGCCGATTTCGCTTGTGCGTGTGGTCCGCGAGTGGTTTGCCGTGCGGCGGTTGGTGCGTCGCTATCCGCCGGCGGATTGATGCGAAGGAGGGCGGTGTCCTATGAGCGAAACGGGATTGCGGAAGGTTTCGATTGAGCGGCATTTTACGAAGTATGCGGAGGGCTCGGTGCTCATCAAGCAGGGAAACACTTGGGTGCTCTGCACGGCTTCGGTAGAGGAGAAAGTTCCGCCGTTTCTGCTTGGGAAGGGGCGTGGATGGTTGACTGCGGAGTATGCAATGGTGCCGCGAGCGACGAGTCAGCGCAAGGAACGGGAGATTAAGCGCGGAAGGCCGGATGCGAGGGGAAGCGAAATCAGCCGTTTGATAGGTCGGTCGCTTCGGGCTGCGCTCGATTTAGGCAGACTGGGGGAGCGGACGATTACTATCGACTGCGATGTTTTGCAGGCGGACGGGGGGACGCGTTGTGCGTCGATTACGGGGGGAATGGTTGCTTTGCGCGATGCGCTCGAGGGGCTGGTTTTGTCCGGGAAGTTGGTGGAATCGCCCTTGAGGCATTGGGTTTCGGCGGTCAGTGTTGGGATTTGCGGAGGGGTTCCGACCTTGGATTTGGATTACCGGAGGGATTCGTCCGCGGAGGTGGATTTGAATGTGGTCATGACGGACGATGGGCGCTATGTCGAACTGCAGGGAACTGCCGAGGGGGAGCCTTTTTCGGAGGCTCAGTTCGAAGCGCTCAAGGGGCTTGCCCGGCGGGGATGTGAGCAGTTGTTCCGGATTCAGAAAGAGGCTTAGCGCGGTATGAAGGATAGAGACCAAAGGCTGCAGGAACTGGTTCGCGAGTTGTTGATTGAACTGGGGGAAGACCCTGATCGGGAGGGGCTCCGCAAGACGCCTGAGCGGGTAGCGCGCTCGCTGCGCTTTCTGACGAAGGGGTACCGCGAACAGCCTAGACGGGTGGCGAACCATGCTTTCTTTGCCTCCAAAGACAACAATATGGTGATTGTTCGGAACATTGAGGTCTACAGCCCCTGCGAGCACCATTTGTTGCCGTTCTACGGCCGTTGCCATGTGGGCTATATCTCGAAGGGGAAGGTAATCGGGGTCAGCAAGATCGCGCGCATCGTCGAATGTTTTGCGCGGCGGCTTCAAATCCAGGAGCGTCTGACGGGGCAGGTGGCGGAGGCGATTCGCGAGTTGACGGGCGCGGAGGGGGTTGGCGTGGTGATGGAGAGCCGGCACTTGTGTATGATGATGCGGGGGGTAGAGAAACAGAACAGTGTAATGACGACTTCGTCGCTACTGGGAAGTTTCCGTGACGAGCCGGAGGTGCGGATGGAGTTCCTCGATCTCATCCGGCGAAACGATTCGATTTAATTTTCTCCCGGCGACGATTCTCGGCAAGGATTGGGGGCAAGGACTATCAATCATTGCCTCTGTGAGGTTGCTAGGAGTCCAGGGAATTGTTTCGTATCGGAAGGGGCAATTCCTGCCCACATTCGGGGGCATCGGTAGCGCGTGTCCAGAGGGCGGTGGAGGTCGCTTCATTTGGTTTTGGTGGGACGGGTTTTTTCATTGCGTTGGCGCGGCAATGTGGTAAAATTGCGGCTTGAGAGAACAGAGAATCATTCGACAAGAAGGGATTTTGATGAGCGCGACGATTTTGGATGGAAAGGCTTTGGCGGCGCAGTTGCGGGAGGAGATTCGCCAGGGCGTGGCTGCCCTGAAGGCTGAGACTGGCGTGGTGGCCGGTTTGGGGGTTGTGCTGGTCGGAGAGAACCCGGCATCGGTCTCTTATGTGACCGCCAAGGAGCGTGCCTGCGCGGAGGCCGGAATCCTTTCCAAGGAGACCCGTCTGCCCGCCGATGCGACCTTGGACGATGTGCTGAAAGTTGTCGATGGCCTGAACCAAGATCCGGAGGTCGACGGCATTCTGGTGCAGCTGCCGCTGCCCAGGCAGATTGATGAACAGGCGGTGATTGAGGCCATCGCTCCCGAGAAGGATGTCGATGGATTCACCCCAGTCAATGTCGGGCGGATGATGTTGGGGCAGAAGTGCTTTCTTCCCTGCACGCCCCACGGCATTCTGAAAATGTTGGAGCGCGCGGGCGTGGCGACTCGCGGACGCCATGCCGTAGTGGTCGGACGGAGCAACATTGTCGGCAAACCGGTCGCCCAACTGCTGATGCGCAAGGGCACCGACGCGACCATCACCGTCTGCCATACGGGCACCGCAGACCTCGCCGCCTATACCCGACAGGCGGACATTCTCATCGTTGCCGCCGGCCGGCCGCAGACCGTCACCGCCCCGATGGTCAAGCCAGGCGCCGCTGTCATCGATGTGGGCGTCAACCGCATCCCCGACCCCACGAAAAAGAATGGTTTTCGGCTTGAAGGCGATGTCGACTTCGCCGGCGTCAAGGAGGTCGCCTCGGTCATCACACCGGTTCCCGGAGGCGTTGGACCGATGACCATCACAATGTTGCTCCAGAATACCTTGGAATCCGCCCGCCGCCGCGCCGGAAAGTAATTCGCGATGGAGTGTCTCGGACCAGCCCTCTTCGAAAAGGATGCCAGTGGACGCCCCCTAGCGCGCATTGGCACGCTCTTCCTACGCTCCAAGGGCCTGGTCACAAAGGGTAATGTCCACGCCCTGCAGCGCATCCTTTGGCTCGAACACCTCAACGCCAACAGGCAGACATCCGGCCAGCCCGCCCTGACCTCCGCCGAAGAAGAACAAGAGGTCGAACAGGCTGTCGATCTGATCTTCACCGCCTCGGAAGTCCTCATCCGCCCAGTGCCGACACCAGAAGGCATGGCAATGGCCTTCGAGGCAGACCAATTGCTGCAGGAGAAAGTCTCCAAACGACGCATCCGATTCCTCAATATCCGCAACCAAGTGGTGCGCAATGCCCTGCGTACCCGCGGCGAGGCTTGGCGCATGGCTCCCGCCCCCTTGACCGACGAGAGTATGCGAACGATGGTCTCCACCTCCCGCACCTCGATTCAGCTTGAACCAATCTACTATTACAACCCCCACACCGGCACGCGATTCCTCACCTGCGCGATGTTTTCCTCCTTGGCCTCCCTGCCGGAAGAACGCTTGCGCGCACAACTGATTGAGATACGGGATTATTTGGGGAAAAGGAACCGTTTCGGGCAGCCAGAAGTAGCCTGCTTCCCTACAGATGCCCCATTTGGTGCACCGGCTCTCTTCGCATCGCAGGTCTTTGAGAACTTCACCGATGGCGAACTTCGTTGCTGCCTATCCGACCTGGTCAAACGCTGGCAGGAGTGCATTCCGCAGGCTTTGGCCGAGGATAATCCTGACAATCCCGAGTGGCTGGCGGCGCTATGCAAGGCCCTCTCCGCCGCCCTAAATGAGACGGTTGCGGATGACTTGGCGCAGGGGATGGGGCTTTCCCCGGAGTTTTTCTTGAGGGTGAAATGGTTGCCCGGCGGACGCATTGAACAGGGTGAGTTGGTGCTGGACGAGTTGTTCCGTGAGTCCATGCTTTTCCCAGACGACGCAGAACTCAAGGAATTGTGCGACCAGACGGCTAGAGGGGTGCTATTCAATCACGCTCGGGAGTTCTTTGATCTAGAGTACATCAATATCGGGCTGGTGAGCGCGCCGTTGAACAGTGCGCGGACGCTGGATGCCCGTTCGCGGGTCTACATTCTGGAGTTGAAGGAGCATCATTCCGAGCTTCCTGTTGCGCGAATCATTCGCGTGCAGAAGTGGAATATCGCCTCTTATCTGGACGACGGTCTTGATTTGCTTCAGGCCATTATGCGCTCGGAGGAGTATACGGATTATATCATGGATCGGCGCATGGGGTGCCGCCAGATTGGGATGAATCTTCCGACGCAGCAGATTGCCGCCCGCGCAAGGGAATGGTATCGGGGGAAGAATGCGCGTTACCGGAACAGTTATATTTGGACGGCCTATTTCGAGCGGGATTACATTCCCGGTCGTGCAACGAACAAGTTGCCGGCGAAGGCTTGCGCCGATGGGCTGTATGCGGACAAGTTGGCGCGGCTTTTGGGGGAGGCGGCGGCGGCGAACATTTTGCTTGGGCGGACGCGGGCGAATGGCGAGGTACTGTTTGATGATGGGGATGAGGTGGTGATGTTTGACGGGCTGGGATTGCCCGGGGCGATTGTGCTGAGTGACCCTGTCGGGGCGTTTTCGAATTACAGTGGGGCGCTTGCGGCGATGTTGCCGGCCTATACGCGACCTTTGGAGCGGCGGCTGGGGGAATTGGGCGATGCGGCGCGCTTCTCTCGAATTTATGCTCAGGCTTTTCGGCTACGGCTTAAGGCTATCCAAGCGAGCGTTGGCGGGCGGTGGCGGGCGCTTTCGACGCTTTTCAAGGACCGCCCGTACGATAAAGCGGGGAGTTATGCCTATCGGTGGGAGTGTGTGCTGAACCGCATTCGGGATACGGATATGGATGCGTTGGCGGATGACCTGGAGGGGCGTTTGTCGAGGGTTTTAGCGTAGCAGATGGACTTCCCCGGAGTCGGCATTCAGGGGGGGGAAACCGGGGATTTGGATGCGCAGGGTTCCGTCGTTGTTGATGCCGTCGGCGATGCCTTGGATGGTCTGGTTTCCTTGGAGGAGGGTGACCGGGCGGGAGCGTAGGGCATCGTGGAGGGGATAGCGTTCGACGAGGGGGGCTGTGCCGCATTGCCGCCAGGTTTCGTAGGCTTGCCCGAGGTTGGCAAGGAGGCGTTGGAGGACTTCGTCGGGGGGGAATGTTGTGCCGGCGGCGAGGGCCATGGAGGTGGCGATGTCGTTGAGTTCCGGGGGAAAGTCGGTCTGGTTGATGTTGAGCCCGATGCCGATGATGAGGTGAAGTCGTCCATTGGCGCGGGATGAGAGTCTGCAGAGTATTCCCGCAGTTTTTCGGGTTCCAATCCAAATATCGTTTGGCCACTTGATCATCGAGTGGATTCCAAAGCCGCGGAGGGTCTCGGAGAGGGCAAGTCCGGCGAGGATGGGCATGAAGGCGGCTTGGCAGGGCTCGGCTTTGGGTTTGAGCAGGAGGGAGAAGGCGAGGGATGCGTCGGGCTCTGTGTGCCAAGTTCGCCCCTGCCTGCCTTGTCCGGCGGTCTGGCGCCGGGCGAGGATGACGGTTCCTTCCGGGATGCGCTCGCAGGGCTGCGCGGCCAGCCATTCGTTGGTCGAGGGGAGTTCGTCGAAGCGCCGAATCGAGAACTTCAGCATAAGGTTGCAAACTCTTTGATCAATGCCTGTGTACCTTCGTCGGCACTAGGTAGGCAGGATAGACGGTGTAAGGTTAGTTCCGCCGACGGCAGAGGTAGGTTCCTTTCTCGGGCGGCGTCGAGCGCGAGCCTGAGGTCTTTCTGCAGGTGGCGGATTTTGAAGCCCGGGCGCCAATCGCGGCAAATCATTTTCGCTCCCATATGTTCAAGTTGCCAACTGCCCGCGGCTCCGTGTGCAATGGCTTGGAGGAGGGTGGAAGGGGCGAGCCCGGCGGCCTGGGCGTAGGCAATGGCTTCGGCTGCGCCCTGGAGGGCTCCGGCGATGGCGATTTGGTTGGCGGCCTTGGCGTGCTGGCCCGAGCCGGGCGGCCCGAAGTAGGTGACGCATTGGGCGATAGGCGCGTAGAGCGGGCGGAGCGTGTTCAGTAGAGCCGCGTCACCTCCGACCAATGCGGAGAGCGTCCCAGCTTTCGCGCCAGTGTCGCCGCCCGTGACAGGAGAGTCGAGCGCAGGCAGTTTTTGGGCGATGCGGCGGGCAAGTTCAGGGGATGAGGTCGTAAAGTCAATATAGCGTCGGCTTTCAGTGTGCGACGGCAGAAGTTGCCCGAAATAGACCTCCTCCACATCGGAGGGAAGCCCCAACATCGTGCAGAC
>JAXFQS010000168.1:0-1519 GCA_034178815.1 Kiritimatiellia bacterium
GCAACAAGTTCCAGTCGAGGGTTGCCGAGGTGGGGACTGGCATCTGCCTACCTTAGGGTGTCGCGGGTTGCAACCTTTCGCGCCGTTCCTGCCAGCGGCGGTGGAGGAGTTGGATGATGGAGAGGACTTGGCTGACCGTCCAGTAGAGGCAGAGGGCGGATGGCATGGAGTAGAACATAAAGAGCATCATCAGCGGCATCATCACCATCATCATCCGCTGCTGCGCGGGGTCGCCCATCCGCGGCGAGAGGTAACTTTGGAGGAACATCGTCAGCGTCATCAGAATCGGCCAGATGTTCAAGCCAATCGGCAGGTAGGCCGCCAAGAGATTCTCCGGCTCGCTAAGGTCGGAAATCCAGAGGAAAGGCGCATAACGCAACTCCACCGCCGAGCGCAAAACGGTGAATAGGGCGATAAAGACGGGGATTTGAACCAGCATCGGAAGACAACTCGAAAGCGGGTTCACCTTGTGCTCGCGGTAGAGCCGCATCGTCTCCATCTGAAGCTTGCGGGGATCGTCCTTGAACTGCTCCTGCAGGGCCTTGAGTTTCGGCTGCAGCGCCCCCATCCGCTTCATGCTCTCGGTCGATTTGTGGGTGAGCGGCCAGAAAATGATGCGCACCAAAAAGGTCAGCAGAATGATGGCAACACCGTAGTTCGGCACCAGCGAATAGAAGAAATTGAGCACAGGAAGCAGAATCACGCACATCCACCAGAACCACCCGAAGTCCATCAACTCGTCCGCCCCACACTGCAAACCCTTCAGGAGCGAAAGTTTCTTCGGCCCCAAGTAGAGCGTGCCCCGCTCCGAGACCGTCTCCCCCGCCTGAATCGTCCGCCCCCCAAGCCGCATCACCGCCCAGGCCGAGCCAACCTTCAGCGTCGCTTCATTCGCCTTCCGGGAGGCGAAAAGCCGGGCGGATTCGACCGGCTTCTCGGCAATGTAAAGTTGCGTGAAAAAGCGGCTTTTGACCGCAGTCCAACGCTGGATTCCAGGCAGATCGCACGAAGCCTCAAGCGGAAAGGTTGCCGCCGGAACACCACCGGAAGAGCAACCAAAAGAGCTCTTCCTGCCCGTGAAAGCAGCCTCCGGAAGCGTACGGACACAGTCGCCGCGCCCATTGGAATCGAGCACGAAGGTGTCCACCCCCAACTGCTCGTTCTTGGAATCCCCAAGCACCATTTCGCCCAAGGAAAGCGTGCGGTCGGTGAGCCCAATCGGGGTTGAAGATTGGTTGGAAAGGGTCTCCTCGAGGAGTATGCGGTAGCCGTTCTGGAGGGTGTATTTCCGCCTGATTTCAAGGCCTTTAGAGGTGCGGGCGGTGAACAGGACGGAGTTGGTTTCGCGGGCGGCAAGGGTGAAGTTTGCTTGGCTGGAGAGCCCGGGAATGCCGCCTAGGAGCAGGGCCGGACGGCGGGCGAAGTCGAGGGCGACAGGTTGGCTCTCCGGAGCGGGGGTGGTGCGGTACTGTTTGAGCAACGCGTGCTTGAGGGCGGCTCCGCGAGTGGTGAAGGTGAG
>JAXFQS010000043.1:0-19847 GCA_034178815.1 Kiritimatiellia bacterium
GGGCGGTGGCGCTGCCGGTTTTGCGTGGGGTGATGGGGGCGCAAGGGTCGGCGTATGGTTATTTGAAAGAGTCGATGGGAAAGATGCCGAACGGGGATGATTTTCTGGCGGAGTTGGCGGGGGCTGGGTTTGCGGAACTCAGGTGCCGTCGGCTGGGGTTGGGGATGTGTTCGCTTTTTACTGGTGTGCGGGTGTAGGATGGACTACGCGGTGCTGGATTTTGAGACGACCGGTTCGGTGCGCGGCTATGCGGTGGAGCCGTGGCAGGTTGGCTTGGTGTTTGTCCGCGGCGGGGTGGTTTCGCTTGAGGGTGGCATGGATTCGCTACTGCGTGTGGCTCGCGACCGTCCGTTCAATCCGATGGCGCCGGGGCGTCATGCGCGTTTGCGGGATGAGTTGTCATTGGCACCTTTGCCCGGCGAGGTTGTTCCGAAACTGCTAGAGATGACGGCTGGGTTGACGCTGGTGGCGCACAATACGGGGACGGAGCGGAAGATGCTCTCGCACATGGCTCCGTTGCATCGTTGGGGGCCGTGGGTGGATACGCTACCGTTGGCGCGGAGGTTTGTTCCTGGGTTGGGCGATTACGGTCTTGAGTCTGTGGTTGGGGCATTGGGGCTGGCGGGGCAGGTGGAGGGGTTATGTCCGGGGCGGGAGGCGCACGATGCGTATTATGATGCGGTGGCTTGCGCGGTGGTTTTGGCACATTTCCTGACTCGTTGTGGGGGCGCGGCATGAGGTGGATTGCGCTGTTTGGTCTGCTGGGAATGACGGCCTTTGGGCAGACAAATGGGGTGGATGTCGTGTGTGGGCATTGGCTGTGGGGCACGAATGGGGTGGTGGTCGCGTCGGAGCCAAGCGCAGGGGCTCCGGTGGTGGTGGAGGTGCTCCCAGAGGGGCGGGGAGGGCTCTCGGAATTGAGATGGGCGGAGTTGCGCCATTCACTCGAACCATTGCGCAGGGGGCTGGTGCGTCGATGCGTTTTGCTGTTGCCGGTGGAGTTTGTGTTGTCGGGCGATTGGCGTTCGGAGTGGCGGTTCGAGGAGGATGCGAACGGGGTGTTGTCGTTGCTTCAGCGTGAACTCGGGATTTACTACGGGGAGACGCTTTCGTGTCTGGCGTTGCGCGTCCCGGCGGCAACGGAGGGGATGCTTCGGCACCTGAATCAGTTTGGCGAATTGGCCTATGAGGCGGGGGTGCTGCTGGTTTTGCGGGAGGTCGATTTCCCGTCGGCGCGTCGTCCCGAGGCGTGCGGGTGGCTGCGCTCGGAGGGGGTGGGTTTTCGGATGCGCCTCGAACGGCACTAATCGAATCCGCCGGCTGGCGGCGGGATTGATTGTGGCAAGGGAAGCCCCGCCTCTGGTACCTTGGAAGCAGGGGAAATGGTGCCTATCTTTGGAACGAAACCTTGCCTATCTGCGCCCCCCGAGGGTTGGCATCAATTGGGCCGGTTGGCAGCAAACCCTGGCTTAGGACGGTAGGTTAGGCGTCGGGCCAGAGTTTGGCGGCCATCTCGCGCATTTTGAACTTCTGAATCTTGCCGCTGGCGGTCAACGGGTAGGAGTCGACGAAGGTGATGTACTTGGGGATTTTGAACCAGGAGATTTGCCCCTTACAGTAGGCTTCGACATCCTCGGCAGTCATTTGGACGCCTTCGTTGAGAATTATGAAAGCAGAGGGTTGCTCGCCGTATTTCTTGCTCGGGACGCCTATGACTTGGGCATCTTTGACGCCAGGCATGTGACCGAGAAAGTCCTCGACCTCCTTGGGCGAGATATTCTCGCCGCCGCGGATGATGATGTCTTTGAGACGCCCCGTGATATAGTAATAGCCGTCGGCGTCCATATGCCCGATGTCGCCAGAGTGAAGCCAACCATTCTTGTCGATGCAAGCCGCCGTCGCTTCGGGCTGGTTGTAGTAGCCCTTCATCGTGTTAAAGCCCCTGCAACAGATCTCGCCGTCCTCCCCGAGTGGGGCAAGTTCCCCGCTATCAGGGTCGATAATGGCGACCTCGATGCCCGGCAAAGCTTGCCCGATAGTCTTGCATTTGCGTTCAAGACTGGGCTCGAAGTAGCGCGTCATCGTCATCACCGGCCCCGATTCCGTCAGACCGTAAGGATTGGTGATTTCGCGCATGTACATACGATCCAGGCACTGCTGCATCCGCACCACCGGGCAGGCAGATCCCGACATGATGCCCGTGCGCAGCGAGTCAAACCGGAAGGACTTGAAGTGCGGATGATCCAACAGCGCAATATACATCGTCGGAACCCCGTAGACCGCCGTGCACCGTTCCTGCTCGATGGCCGACATCACCAGAATCGGGTCGTATCGCTCAAGCATCACCATGGTTGCCCCATGGTTCACGCAACTCATTACCCCCAGCACACAGCCGAAGCAATGAAACAACGGAACCGGAATGCAGACCCGATCCACAGAACTGAAGTTCTGGCACGCCCCAATCCAAAAACCGTCATTGGCGATGTTCCAGTGCGTCAACTGCACCCCCTTAGGAAAACCCGTGGTTCCGGAGGTGAACTGCATATTCACCACATCGTGCACATCGCACGCCTCCTGCCGCTTGAGATAATCGCTCCAAGGCGTCGATTCCGATAACTCCTCTACTTCCTGGATGGTGTAGAGCCCCCTGTGCTTCTCCGGCCCGAGAAAAATGACCCGCCGCAGGTGGGGAAAACGCTCCGTGCGCAACATTCCGCGTGGCTGCTCCCGCAGTTCCGGAATCAGACGGTAGACCATCTGCAAATAGTCCGTGTCACGGAAATGGCTAATGATGACTAGGTTCTCCGTTTCCGACTGCTTGAGCGCATAGTCGATTTCATGCTCCTGGTAGTGCGTGTTCAACGGCAAGAGCACCGCACCAATCTTCGCCGTCGCGAACATCAATGGAATCCAGTACGGCACATTCGTCGCCCACAGCGCAACCTTCTCGCCATGCTCAATCCCAAGAGCCATCAGCCCGCGCGCTAGACGGTCAACCAATTCCCCGAACTCGTACCAAGTCAGGCGGTAGTTCCGGTCAGGGTAGACTAGCGCATCGTTCACGCCGCAGCGTGCAATCGTTTGGTCCAACAGCTGTCCCAGGGTATACGGCCGCGTCACCGGCAGATTGTTCCACGGCACGCCGGTGGAAATGGATTGTTTGAATGGTGGCTTAGAGGGACAGGTAGTCCCGAAAGGGTCGGTCAATTTGAACATGGTAGCGCCCATTTGGGGTAATCAAAGCGGCAGATAGACCACTGCATAAAGCGAAGCAGGGCCCTCGCCGGCGGGTTCCGCCTTGTGCTTGACAATCGCATCGTAGTAGATGGAATCTCCCGGCTTTAGGGTGTAAATGGTGCCGCCGTGGTCGACCGAAACCGTGCCACTGACGCAGACGATGAACTCTTCCCCTTCGTGCGAGGAGTAGTCTGCCTTGGCGCCGGCGGGAAACTCAATGAAGAACGGCTCCATTGCCCGATCTGCCTTGCCTTTTGCCAAAGCGTAGTAGCGGGAGACTGATGCCGTCCTGGGCTCGGGCGTATGTTCCACATCGGCCACTTCCGCCTGTTCTCGTTCGTCCTTGCGCGACACGACCGGAGCTGGCGTGTAGACATCGTCTACAAAGGTTCCCAGCCGCTGTCCCAATGCCCGGGCCAAACGAATCCGGATACCCAAAACAGGGTCGCGCCGCCCTTCCTCAACTTCTACGACGGTTCGCAGTGGCACCCCGCTTTTCTCGGCTAGTGCCTCCTGTGACAGTTGAAGTTTCTCTCGATAGCGGCGGATTCGGATTCCAAGTTTGTTGTCGCTCATATCAATCTCCAAGTGGTGGCAGGCGAACCAGTATACACGAAAGAGGCCATTGGGGCAAGGAAAGAGTCGAATGGTTCACAGTCGGCCCAATGCTCCCGAATCGCGCAACGCCTTGAGCGCCATGGCCCGGTGGGAAAGACGGTTTTTGACCTCGGAGGGCAATTCCGAGAAGGTGCGGTCGAAGCCTTCCGGGACGAATAACGGGTCGTATCCAAAACCGCCCGCTCCGGCAGGTTCTTCAAGGATGCGTCCGCGCACCTCACCAATGAAAGTTTGCGGCGCGAGCCCGGGAAGTGCTAAGACCACGGCGCAACGGAAGCGTGCGCGGCGGTCACTCTGCCCCGCTAGTTCGCGAAGCAATTTGGCGTTGTTCGCAGCCGAGTCCCCGTGAATTCCGGCATATCGGGCCGAGCGGACTCCAGGGGCGCCGTTGAGCGCGGCGACCTCCAGCCCACTATCATCCGCCAAGGTCGGAAGCCCCGTCGCCTGAAGACCAGCCAAGGCTTTGATGAGGGCGTTTCCTTCAAAGGTCTGGGAGTCTTCCGTAGGTTCGACATAGGAGGGAAGCTTGTTAAGACTCAACAGGTTAGGTGCGCACGAACCAAGGATGGCGCGGATTTCTTCGAACTTGTGGGCATTGCCCGTCGCGACAAGGAGCATCGTGTCCATAACTAGCGGATTTGTTCGTCCAACCTGCGCAATTCCGCTTGCTCGTAGGCGGAGAGTTCAGAGCGCTTGGCGCGGGCCTGGTTGAGCGCCATACGGGCGCGATCAAGGTCTCCCTTGCGCAGAGCGATGGCCGAGAGCGTAATCAAGGCGCGGGGATCTTCACTGTTGAGCGAACGGGACTTGTTGATGGCGGCATCGGCCTCCTCAAGCTTGTTGCGCGCCAGGAGAATGGCCGCAAGCGTTTCAAACCCGATATGCTGCTTGGGGTCTTTCTCCGTGGCCAACCGGGCAAAATGTTCGGCCTCGGGAAGTTTCTGCATCCGGCGGAGGACTTCGGCAAGATCGTTGCAGGCTTCGGCAGTAGCCTTCTTCTCATCGGCAACGGCTCTGCGGAGGAACTCTTCGGCTTCTCCGTAGGCGTCCTCCTGTAGGAAAAGCGAGCCCAGAACATAATTGGCGAGCGCGTGTTTGCGGTTGACACGCAAGACCTGCCGGGCGTGGCGATTGGCGTTGTCGCGGTCAGCCATAGCGATGTCGAGCTGGAGCACGGTGTCCATCAATCCTTTTGCGGATGGACGGAGATAGTGCGCCCTAAGGTAGGCTTCTCGTGCCGGTTTTAGGTAGCGGAGAGCGCGTTTCTGGAGTTCCGCGAGGGGTATTTTCCCGAATGCCTCGCTCTTGAACTGCTCTAGGAGCGTGATATTGAGCTGGGCTTTGCTGAGTTGAACAAAGTAGTTGTCGTCAGTGCCCGCGATGGCCTGCATTTTGGGAAGTGTGATTTGGGCGACATCGTTGACTTCCCCTTGCTGGAGTTGAATAAGCACGAGCAGAGCCCAGGCTTGTAGGTTCCGGGGCTGGAAATCGACAGCCTGCTGGAGGGCAATGCGTGCTTTTGTGTGGTCGCCGGAGATAAAGTGCAGGACGGCCCATTCGACACCGAAGGTTCCGGTTTTCGCATCTGCGCGGTTTTCCTGGGCGAGCGTGAGCCACTTCTGGGCTTCGTCGAATTTGCCGTCGGTGAGTGCGAGCCGGGTCAGGCTGATGAGGGCCGTCTGGTTCTTGGGATCGCTCTGGAGCATCTGGCGATAGACTGCGGCGGATTTGACCTTTTCGTTGGAGATGGCATAGATGCTGGCGAGGGCTTGGAGGGCGAAGGTTTTTTGGCCTTTTGGGAGGAGTTCGATGGCTTTGGTGACGCCCGCCATGGCGGCACCTGGCTGACCGGAGATGGCCCAACTGTGGCCGAGGGAGGCGAAGAGCTCGGGGGATCGGACATAGCCGAAGTAGCGGGAGAGGGACCAAAGGGGGTATTTGTGCTTGAGGGCGGCGAGGAAGGATTTGAGTTCTTTCTCGACGAGGTCTTTATCCTGCTGGAAGTGGCCGCGGCGAACCATTTCGAACTGGTTGAAAAGCGCGGAGATGTTTTCGGGATCGATGGATCGGACGCGGGTGTAGATTTTGCGTGCGTCGGCGTAGCGTTCAAGGTCTTCGCAGAGGACGCCGAGGTTATTGGCGGTGAAGCCGAGCTGGCGGCGAAGTTGTTTGCGGAGTGCTTCGACGGGGGAGTCGTCGTTTTTGCGCTCGCCGACGGAAAGGATCTCCTCCATCCGGGTCCAGAAGGGGAGCGCTTCGGCGAGGATGTCGCGCTCCTTCCAGCCGTCGAGGTTTGCGGCGCCGCCGAAAAAGATACCTTCGGGTATGGGCAGAAGGTTGATAGCATACCATAGGTCAGGAATGCTGGATATGGCCAATTTGGTAGCAATGTTAGGGTCGAATGCCATCCAATCTTGTATGAAGGGGAGGAGCCCCAAATCGAGGGTGCAGGCCATACGGTTGGCGTCGGCGGGGATTGGAAAGAGATTGGCCTGGCGGATAATGTGTTTGAGGCGCGCGGAGTAGTCGGGGTCGAGTCCGCGTTCGAGCGACAGAAGGTGGAACGGAAGTCCCCGTTCTTTGGCGCGGATGAGTAGGTGGTTGTCGAGAAGACCGTCGGCAACGAACCAAGTTCGCGTGCCCATAGCACTAAGCGCCGCGTCCGCGAAATGGTCGGCAAATGCGCCACGGGCGGCGCGGGCGGTAAAGAAGTTGGAGGGCAGCGCCAAGCAGACGAGCGCGAGCAGGGGCCACAAGCAGAGCCGCCCCATCCAACGCCCCACTGCAAGGGCTGTCCCCTTAGTTCCATACCTCGCTTCCGTCTTTGGCGTCATATGGCGGAGCAGATACCAGTAGACAGAGAGGTAGGCAACGGTGGCGGCGACCATAGCCGAGAGAAAGACGGGGAGTTTGCCGAGGGGCGCATAGATTGCCGTCGGGGAAATGGGGGCGTTGACGAGTGCGATGGCGGCAATGATGGTGAGCGTCAAGTGTAGGGTGTATTGCGACCAGTTCTTCTTGCCGTTGATGCCCTGGTTGGCGACGAATGCGGTGACAAGGGCGGGGAGGATGGCCGTGAGCAGGAGGTAAATCCACCCGACGCGGGGCACGGCATCGAGCATCGTTCGGACTTGTTCTTTCCAGATTTCGACTAGGGTTGTCGAGAGCGCCTGGCTTTCGAGGCCTGCCTGGATGGCGGTCTGAATGCAGGCTTTCGCCTGGGGAATGTAGAGCAGGGTTCCGGCGAAGGCGCAAAGCCCGATGAGGAAGAATCGCCAAGTTTTGAAGGATGCTCTCTGCCACAGCGCGTAGGCGGTTAGGGCGATGGCAATGGGGGTCAGGAAAATGAAGTCGACGCTCTCGACGATGCCCACGCCGTAAATCAAACCTGCTAGGCAGAGCGGCCAGGCTGTTCCTTTCCCGAGGACGAATCGAACCAGCAAGGCGGCGTAGACGAGCAGTATCAGTAGGTCGAATATCTGGTAGTGCAACTGGGTCGCGGCTGACCAGAATGGGACGGATAGGGCGAGCGCGAGTACGCCGGTTCCGGCGCCGAGACGGGCTGCTCTTTGTGCTTCGCAGGCGGTGAATTTGCCGCCGATGGCCGCTAGCAGGAGGCGGTAGGCGAGGCGGTGGAAGAGGGTTGCGCAGGCAACCGCCGCGGCTACGCTCAAGAGGTTCATCCGAAGCGGCAGGCTTAAAAGTCCGAGCCCGGCAACCTTCTGCGCAATCCAGAACCAGACCGGGTGAGCGATTGGCGGCGCGTAGTCCAGTCCGGCCGCTTGAACCATTAGGGCCGCAGACTCTCCCGGGTAGGCCGTGGGCGAAACCGTCAGTAGGTAGAGGGCGCAGGCGAGCAGCCCGGCAATGAGCGATTCCCACAGGGGGCGGGGCGTACGGTCTTCTTCGGCGGCTGGAGCGGTTGTGGACATGGAGAAACCTTTTCGTTGTGAATGGTCACGGAAAAGACGCCGCTATTCTAGCACGAATGTCGCGCCAAAGCAAACGGAAACCGCTTGGGGAGCGACTAGGCGCGATGCGCCCCCACTCCAACCAACCTGCCGCCCCCAAAGGTTGGCAGGAGTCAGGGCGGCGGGTTGGCAGGAAACGCATCCGCAGGTGGCAACCTTTGGAGGTTTGGGGGACGAATGAAACGCGTTCCGGCGTTAGCGCCAAGGTTGCCGGACGACTTCAAAGGTCTCGGGGTCGAGCAACGCAATCGCGTCGGCAAATCCCGGCTCAATCTTGCCGAAACGGTTGCTGAGCCCCGCCTCGCACGCTTGATTCCACGAGGTCGTCTGGATGATTTGCTCAAGCGGCAACCCGGTCACATCCCGGACATTTTTCAGGGCAAGGTTCATCTTCAGGACAGAGCCGGCAAGCGCTCCGTTGGATGCGAGCCGAGCCTGCCCGTCCTTAACAATGACCTCCAGGCCGCCGAGGCTGGAAGGCCCGTCGGGAAGATGGCTGGCACGCATCGAGTCGGTAATCAATAGAATGTGCCCGACGGGCTTGCGCGCGAAGACGAGTTGTATCATCTCCGGAGAGAGGTGGATTTTATCGCAAATCAGTTCGATATTGACATCGTCGTGCAGCAGTCCAGCCCCGACCAGACCGATGTCGCGGTGGTGCAACGGGGTCATCTGGTTGCAGAAATGGGTCAGGTGTCGAAGCCCAGAGTCGTAGGACTTCTTGAATTGCGCGTAGGTCGCCTTCGAGTGCCCGCAGGAGGGCGTGATACCCATCTCCCGGAGCGCGGCCGCGAACGAACCGTCCTCATCGGTTTCCGCCGCATAGGTCACTTGCGCAATAGGCGCGAGCGCCTTCAAAGCCGCAATTTCACCGGCATCGCACCCGCGAACAAAGGCTGGGTTTTGAGCCCCACAGCAGGAGGGGTTGATATAGGGCCCTTCCAAATGAACGCCCAATACATGCGCATAGTCGTTGCCGTACGCCGCCACTCGGCGCATGGTGTCGGCGAGTTGTTCGCGTGCCAAGGTGAGGGTTGTCGGCGCGAAAAGCGCACAGCCTTCTTCCTGCTTTGCCTTCGCCACGACTTCAATGGCCTGGGGATTGTCGTCCGTACAGTCGACGCCGCAGGCGCCGTGCGTGTGAATGTCGATGAATCCCGGCACCGCTAGCGCACCATGGGCGTCAATTGCGACGCCTTGCGGCGGCAATGCAGTCCCGACCTCTAGAATCGTTTCGCCGTCGGTAATGATGGTTGCGTTCTCAAGACGCTTGCCTGGCGTCACGACGGTGGCATGGACAAATGAGCGTTTCATAGTTTGATTTCTCTCCAACTCATGCAGTTCCGGGCGGTCTGATGCTACCGCCCTTCGCTCCAAAACTCTCTCAATGGAACTCTTCAATCGGCGCGTGGACTAGTGACCGGATGGTTCGAATCCTGAGCCTTTGAAGATAAAAAGGGGGAACGCGCTTCCTTGTTTTGAATGCGTTCCCGTTCGTACGAACCATCCACCTGATTTCCAATACAAGATTTGTCTCGTATCGTATGCAGGAGGGCGGTCAATTCCTTACTACCCGGACGCGCGGCACCAAGCACATCCAGGAATGATCGCTACTTGGCTTTTCCGCCTTTGAGTTTGGCGGCCGCAGCCTCGTCGACAATAATCCAAGCGTCGGGGTGCTGCTGGAGGGCGGAGGCGGGCATAGCCGTCGTGACGGGACCTTCGACCATAGCCGCGACAGCGTCCGCTTTGCGTTCGCCGAATGCCAGAAGCAGGCACCGCTTAGCCTTCATAATGGTGCCAATGCCCATCGTGATGGCCGCAGTCGGAACTTGGGAAATGTCACCTCCAAAGAAGAGTCGGGCATTGTCTTCAATGGTCTGGCGCTCCAGTTTTTGGAGGTGGGTGAGGCTATCGAGGGGCACGCCGGGTTCGTTGAAGCCGATGTGCCCATCGGAACCGAGCCCGAGCAGTTGAATCTCGACCCCGCCCGCCGCGGCAATCTGTTTGTCATACTCGGCGGCCTCTTCATCGCTCTTGGCCTTGTTAGAAGGCACATGCCAAGCATCAGGGGCGATGTTGACCTGGTCGAAGAGTTGCTGCTTCATGAAGGTATGGTAGGACTGCTCGTGGTCCTCGGGTATGCCAAGGTACTCGTCGAGGTTGAAACTGGTGACTTTCGCAAAGTCGATTTCCCCGGCTTTGTAGGCCTGGACGAGGTTGCGGTAAAGCGGCACGGGGGTGCTTCCGGTGGCTAGTCCGAGGACGATTTTCGGATTGCGGCGGATTTCAGAGATGAAGAAGTCTGCGGCAAGGCGGCAACCTTCTTCGCTGTTCTTGACGATGGATACTTTCATCTTTTAACCTTCCGAGAGGGCTTGTTGGACAATCTTTTCCATTTGACCGGCCTTCTGCTCCATATCGAGGATCATCTGCATTTGGGTGCGGAAGCGGTCTAGGTTGTGGTTGGGCCGGTGGATTTTGAAGTAGGTGTCCCCTGCGAGGTGGTCGGTGAGGAAGCGGATGGCGATGGTTTGGGTGATGAGGCGGGGCGCGAATGGGAGTTCGGCCTTTTCAGTTTCGTTGAGGAAAGCCTGGGCTTTGCTGCAGTAGCCCTTGGCCATGGCCTCGAAGAGATCCAGACGGCAGGCGACCTTGGAGAGGTCTTGCTCGTCTTCGGCGGCTGCGGCGGTCCCGGTGCGGCACATATCGCCGAAGTCATTGAGAGCAAGGCCGGGCATGACGGTGTCTAGGTCGATGACGCACTGGCCTTCGCCGGTTGCGTCATTGAGCAGGACATTGTTGATTTTGGTGTCGTTGTGGGTGATGCGTTCGGGGAGTTTGCCTTCGGCTAGGAGGCGGTTGAAGCGAGCGCAGTGGCCAGCGCGGGCTTCAAGGAAGGCGATCTCGGGCTTACATCCTGCAGCACGATTACACGGGTCTTTTTCGAGGACTTCGAGGAATGTCCGGTATCGCTTTTCGGTGTCGTGGAAGCCGGGGATGGTTTCGTGGAGCCGTGGGGCGGGAAGGTCGGCCAGGTTGCACTGGAATTCGGCGAATGCCTTGGCGGCCTGGTAGGTCTGGTCGGGCGTTTCGCTGACATCGTGCGAACTGGCGCCTTCGACGAAGAGGTAGACGCGCCAATAGCCCGCCTCGTTCCGATGGTAGGCAGCTCCGTCTTTGGCAGGAACCAAAGTCAGGGTGCGACAGGTACGCACCTCCGGGGGCAATTTGTGCGCAAGATGTTCCGTCACTCGCACAATGTTTTCCTGCACCTGGTCGGGGCGGGGAAAGACGGACTGGTTGATGCGCTGAAGGAGGTAGTGGACGGTTTTCCCGGCGAGGTTGCAGGTGACCTTGTAGGTGTCATTGATATGTCCGGAGCCGTAGCGCTCGGCGGTTAGGAAGTCGCCTAGGATGTGGAAGGCGCCGCAAACGGATTTAAGCATTAGGAGAACCTCGCTTTGGAGACGCATTTCATCAGAATGAAGGTGGTGACGGCGGAGATTGCGCAGAGCACGGCGCCGCGGATGGTTTTGGCGTAGAGCAGGTCGCCTACGCCGAAGAGCACGGCCCAAACCGCGATGCAGCCGAGCATCATGCAGAGAATGCCGTAGGGCACATCCCACTTTTCCTTGGCCTCGGCGCCGAGGTGCTGCTCGAAACGCTTCCAGCCGGGCCCGCCCGCACGAATCTTGCGGCAGAAGGCGATGAGGATTTCGTCTTTCTCGGGCTTGGTGAGGAAGGTGACCGACAGCCAGATTAGGGTGGTTGCCAGGATGCTCAGCACCAGCTGCCAACTCGCCCAGTCCATCACCTTGAAGAGCCCTGCATCGCTGAAGGTATGCTCAAGCCCCAGCGCCGGAGCGCCCCACTGGAAGAAGCAGGCAATCGCGAAGGAGGCAATCATCGCCGAAATCTCGCTGTAGGCGTTCACGCGCCACCAGAACCAGCGCAGAACATAAATCAGCCCCGTTCCGGCTCCGACCTGAAGCAGAATGTTGAACGCGCCCTTGGCATTTTGCATCCACAAAGCCGTCAGCGCGGAGAGCACCAGCAACAGTAGCATTGTCAGACGACCAATCAAGACGGCTCGCTTGGGGGAGCAATTCTTGTCGACAAAGCGTGTCCAGAAGTCCTGCACCACATATGACGACCCCCAGTTCAAATGGGTCGCCAGCGTCGACATATACGCCGCAATCAGCGAGGCGATAATCAGCCCCAGCCAGCCCTTGGGCATTTTCGAAATCATCGCCGGATAGGCCATATCGTTGCGCAAGAATTGCTCTTCAACTCCGGGGAACGCCTCGCGCAGGGCCGTCAGCCCCTCCTTCGCGTAGTAGTAGCGTTTGACCTTCTCCAAATCGGCTCCAGCAAGAGACTTGTCCTTCCGTTCATAGGCGGAGACCAAATCGCGGTTGGCCTTGTCCTGCCACCAAGCCGTGGCTTGCGCCTTGGTCGGGCCGAGTTTGTCTTTCTTCCACTTGGCAACCTGCTCAGGCGTCGCCGATGCGACCACCTTGGGATTGGACAAAGCCTCTTGCGCGACTTTCGCCGGGTCGGGCGAAAAGACAATCAGCGAGACCAATGCGACCAGAATCCACGGCCAAGGACGAACCGCATAGTGGAGAAAGTTGAAAAGCAGTGTCGCGCCGACAGCATTCTTCTCGTCCTTCGCCGAAAGCATCCGCTGAGCAATATACCCGCCGCCACCCGGTTCGCTACCCGGATACCAAACATTCCACCACTGCACCGCAAGTGGCAGAATCAGCAATGTAATCAACAGAGACCAGTCACCGTTTTGAACCGTTGGCAGCATGGCCGACTTTGCCGCCACTTCAGTGTTCGCGAGAATTGCCTGGAGCGAGCCGCCTCCAAGTTCGGGCGCCGTGACCGCATAATAGGCCGCATAAATCGCCCCGCCCATCGCGATTGCGTACTGGAAGAAGTCGGCCCAAATCGAGCCGGTCAGACCGCCAAGCGTCGCATAGACCGCCACGCCCCCCATGCCCACCAGCAGGGAAAGTTCGGGGGAGAGCCCAAAGATGACCTGACCAATCTTGATGGCCGCCAGCGACACAGTCCCCAACACTAGGACATTGAAGAGTACGCCCAAGTAGAGCGCCCGGAACCCGCGCAACACGGCGGCCGGCTTGCCCCCATAGCGGATTTCGTAAAAGCCCAAGTCGGTGTCGAGCGCGGAGCGTCGCCAGAGCTTGGCGTAGATGAAGACCGTGAGCATGCCCGTTAGCAAGAAGGCCCACCAGGCCCAGTTGCCCGAGACGCCTTGAGTGCGGACGATGTCCGTCACGAGGTTTGGCGTGTCGCACGAAAAGGTGCAGGCAACCATCGAGACGCCCAGTAGCCACCAAGGCATCGAACGGCCGGAGAGAAAGAAGTCCGAGGCGCTCTTTTTGGTAAAGAGCGCGGCCGCCGAGCCGATGGCGATTACGGCAAGCAGAAACAGTCCGATGACAGACCAGTCGAGGATGGTGAGATTGACCATAGTGACTCCTTAGTGGATTGCGGGAAGGCTGGCGGCTGCTGCGGATTGCCCGACTCGGCGGGCTTTCTCGTCCGGCAAAAAGAGCTCAATTTTAGCGGCAGTTTCGGGGAACTCAGTCTTGAGGGTCTCCTGCGCCGTCTTGAGGATCAGGTCTCCACCTTTGCCAGACATGACGCGGCCGAGCAACATCAATTTAGAGAAGTCGTAGAATTCAGCGTACCAAGGCACGGAGTAGGCTAGATAGATACCAATGTCCCGGAAGATTTCCGCAGCGATTGCGTCACCCTCATCCATCCGTTTCTGCACTTCTTTGAGGCGCAACGGTAGCCCCATATCATCGGGGAAAGTGAGCCCTGCCATACGGGCGAGTTTGTCGACCGCTTGCTGAGAGAAGTAGTTGGCGCCTACGCCTTTCCCGCCCGACCACTCGTCGGCGACGGCATCTGGATTCAAGTCGACGGGAGCGAAGGCGAGCTCGGTGATGCGTGTGGTGAGGCTACCTTCGCGGTTGAGGTATCCGACGGCTTCGCTAGAGCCCATAGCCATACCGATGATGCCGGTGACATTGAGAGAGAGGGCACCGGCTAGGGCGGAAACATCTCCATCGTTGGCTACGGCGAGGGGCACGCCCCAAGCTTCACGAAGACGAATGAAGACCTTTTCGGCTACGGGTCTATCGGCATCGGGGACGGCTCGAATGAGGGATGCCACCTTGAGTTTGTCGTCGACCAGCACGCCTGCGGTGCTGCCGCCGATGGCATCGACCCGGGGAAGCTTTTCGGCGGCTTGCCTGAGACCCTTGCCGAGTTCGTTGTAGATGTAATCGGGGCTGGCTTCTACGCGCGGGTTCCAGGGAATCTCGGCGCTCCAGACGGGCTCTCCGTCCTTGAGTGCGGTGAGTTTGTAGTCGCTGGCACCGAGGTCGAACCCGATACGGCATCCGTCGAGGTGACCGCCGAGCACGACAGCCTCTTCTTGGGCGGGGGGAACTTCTTCGGGGGAAACGACGGCGACTTCAAAGGGCCTACCATAGACTTTGGAGAAGAAGTCGCAGTCGAAGGCTCTTGCACCTGCGGGGGTGTAGTCGGCGGCGATTGCCTGGACGAGGTCGCTGGGCCCCGAGAGCCAGAGTTTGTATCCGCCGGCAGACCAGAGGGTGAACTTGACCACGGCGCGGGCAAGGGCATCGATTTCCGGGGTGCGTGTGTTGGGAAGAGGGAGGTCGAAGCGGGCGACTGCGTGCTCGCTGCGTCTACAGGCGACGAGCAGGGGTTGCCCATCTGCGTGAGCGCGGCAGGCACGGAGCGTTTGGATGGGGGGGCAGAATTTAGGGTCGATAGCGGGTCGAATCATAGGAATCCTCATGCTTTCCTCATATTATACAGGGGAACCGTCACTTTTGTCTTGTACTATTCTCGCGTAACCTTGTATAATCCTCCTATGGACAAACGATTATTTCAAGAGCGGTTTTTCCGCGGTGTAAGAGACTTGGCGGTGTTTCGGTTTTTGTTGGATATGCTGCCTGATGTGGCATTCTTCGTGAAAGATATCAAGGGGCGGATTGTGACGGTCAACCGCCGCAACTGCGAAATCTACAACTGCGAGAATGAACTTGAGTTGATTGGCAAGACGGACGAGGAACTAGTCAGCGGGGAGCGCGCGCGGCTCTATGCGGAGGAGGAGCGGCGCATTATGGAGTCGGGCGAGCCGGTCATCAACGCCATCAGTGTCGGGCCGGAGGCATCGCACCGAATGGTCATCTACAGCAAGATTCCGCTCTACGGGCGCAAGGGGCAGGTAGTCGGAATCGCCGGCGTGCACCGTTTTGTTGAGGGGGCGAAGGAGGTACCGCTCTGGCAGCGCCGGTTTGCCACGGTGGTCTCCTACATCCACGACCATTATACGGAGCCGCTGACGCTCCAAACTCTCGCGAAGCAGGCTGGTTTTTCATCGAGCCAGTTGGAACGCCGCTTCCAGAAGATTCTCGGCACGACACCGATTGCCTACCTCTTGAAAGTCCGGGTCGAGGCCGCCCGAATGCTCCTGGAGAACACGAACCGCACGATTGCGGATATCGCGGTCAGCACCGGGTTCTACGACAACAGTCATCTGACGCGTCACTTTAAGCGCATCCGCGGCTGTTCGCCCAAAGCCTACCTCATGCGCCATCGTCGCGGGGCGGCGCCGGCGGACGAACTGCCCAAACTCTAGGTTGGTCGACCGTGTCGGGAAGCGCGTTGCCCGAAGCCCCATCGGTTTTTGCTCGAAGGGGCTTTATGTTGGATGTGAGCCGCGGAAAGGTGCCGCGGCTGGAGACCCTTTGCCGTCTGGTCGACCGCCTGTCCGAACACGGCTACAACCATCTCCAACTCTACGGGGAGCGCTCCTTTGATTACGGCGAGGCGACGCCCCCGCCGTTTTTGCGCGCCGACGAAGTGCGCCGACTGGATGGCTACTGCGCGGCGAAGGGGCTAGAACTTGCGGCGAACCAGAACTCGCTCGGGCATATGGAGCGCTGGCTGACCGACCCCCATTTCCGCGACTTGGCGGAACTGCCAGATGGCGGCGCGATCACGCCTTGGGGAACGGTGCAGGAGGAGCCCACGGGGCTACAGGCCGCCTCGGCAGAAGCCCTGGAGTTTCTCGGGCATCTCTACGACCGACTCCTGCCAAACTTCCACTCCAAAGATGTCAATGTCGGGTGTGACGAGGTGTTCGACTTGGGGAAGGGGAGAAGCCAACCTTTCTGCCGCGAGGTGGGGGGCGAAGGGGAACTCTTCCTCCGCCATATCGAGGGGATCGCCGCCTTGCTCGCCCGCCACGGGAAACGCCCCCTGCTCTGGGCGGATATGATTCTCAAGCATCCGGAGATTGCCCCGTGCCTCCCCGAAGGTACCATTGCGCTGGTCTGGGGCTACGAAGCCGATCACCCTTTTCGCGAGCAGTGCCGGATCCTGTCGGAATCAGGCGTCGAGTTTTGGGTCGCGCCGGGAACCTCCTCCTGGCGCTCCTTCGCGGGACGCTCTTCGAATATGGCAATCAATGTGCGCCGCGCGCTCGAATCAGGCCGGGAATTCGGTGCGACCGGAATGCTGTTATGCGACTGGGGCGATGCCGGACATGCCCAGCCCATCGACGCTTCCTATCCCGCAATCGCCTACGCCGCCGCCTTGGCACGCGGGCAGGGAATGGACACTTTCCGCTTCAGTGCGGAGGAACGAAGCTGGTTTGCGTTGGGCGACGCCTACCGCGCCTTGGGCGTTTCTTGCGCCAACTCGACAGCCCTATTCCGGCGTCTGATTGGGCTTTCGACGCCTCCATTCGATACGCAGGCTATGGTTCGGGAAGCGCGGCTCTTGTCGCCTGAAGGTGTGGATTGCGAGGCATTCGAACTCGCTCGGGATTTGATGCTGTGGGCGGCCGGCGAGCGGGTCGACGGGCTTGAAGAACGCTACCGCCGATATTGGCTCAAGTACAACCAACCGGCAGGCTTGGAAGAGAGTCTGCGCAAGATACGCCTCGCCTGAAAAGGTGCTAAGCCTGTTCCGCCTCAGGGGCGTTGGAGTCGGACGGAAGGTTGGCTGATGCCGCCCCGCCTTTTGCCTTGGACTTGGCCACCATGTCGGCCAGCGTCAGCCGCGCCATCGCCCCACGAAGCGCTTCGTTGACTTCGCCCCAAACATCGTTTGCGATACAGCCCGTCGCGTAACGGCAGCGCTTGGAATTCCGTACGCAGGCTACGAGGCTGACGGGGCCTTCGACGGCTTCGACGATGTCTAGGAGGGTAATCTCTTCGGGTGGCCTTGCCAGTAAGCAACCCCCCGCGACGCCGCGCACGATTTTGATGATTCGCTTGCGTTTCATCGGGGTGACGATATGCCACAGGTAGTTTGCGGAGAGGCGTTGAGCCTCGGCGATGTTCTTGAGGGAAACGGGGCCGTTTCCCGGCCTGGAGGCAATCTCGATCAAGGTTCGGAGGGCGTAGCGCCCCATGGTTGAAATGCGCATGGGTCACCAAATGCTGAGGTAGCGTTCCCCGCCATCCGGGAAGACGACGGCTATGTGCTTTCCTGCGTAGGCTGCGCCCAGTTGCAGGGCGGCCCAGGCGGCAGCACCGGAGGAGATTCCTACGAACAATCCTTCTTCGCGGGCGACTTGGCGGGCGGTTGCGATGGCGGCATCTCCGGGAACTCGGATGACGCGGGACAGGATGGAGGTGTCGAGTGTCTTGGGGATGAATCCTGCGCCGATGCCCTGGATTTTGTGGGGCCCTGGTCGGAGGGGCTCTCCGGCGAGGAATTGGCTGATGACCGGGCTTTCGTCGGGTTCGACGGCGATAATTTCGACCCCCGGCTTGTGCTCGCGAAGGTATCTGCCGGCGCCGCTGATTGTGCCTCCGGTGCCGACACCTGCGATGAGGACATCTACTTTTCCGCCGCTCTGTTCCCAGATTTCGGGGCCGGTGGTTTTATAGTGCGCTTCGGGGTTGGCGGGGTTGGTGAATTGGCCCGGAATGAAGACTTCTCCGGGTTTTTCGGCGCGCAACTGCTCGGCTTTTTCGATGGCTCCTTTCATTCCTTCGGGGCCAGGGGTGAGGACGACTTCTGCACCGAGGGCGGCGAGGACTTTGCGCCGTTCGGGGCTCATTGTCTCAGGCATAGTCAAGATGGCTCGGTAGCCGCGCGCCGCCGCGACGGCCGCCAATCCGATTCCGGTATTGCCGCTTGTCGGTTCGACGATTGCCATGCCTTTCCGGAGGGAGCCGTCGGCCTCTGCGGCGAGCACCATGTTTAGCGCGACGCGGTCTTTGACGGAGTAGGAGCCGTTGCGCGCCTCGTGCTTGGCGAAGATGTTTTGGGCCAGATGCGCCAGGTGCACATAGGGAGTCTGCCCGATGGATTCGCTATAGGTCGACATGACAAAACTCTCCTCTCAATGGGGATGGAGCATACTCTAGTAAACCTGTGGGTGAATGTCAAGCATCATCCTCGTGAATAGTCGCCTTGTCGGGTCGGGTTGGAGTGGGGCTGGCGGGGGACAAACGCTTGTTTTGCCGCAGAAGGTTGGTATCTGCGGGGGCGAGAGGTGCCTATCGGTGGAACGCAATCGTGCCAAGGATAGGGTGTCGAAGGTTGGCAAGAATCGGGGATGAACCGGGCTGGTGCCTGCAGCGTTTGTAAAGTTGTATGGGCGCGCGATGGAATAGTGTGCTTTGGAGCCTTCTGCTGATGTTGTGGGCGGTCGGACTGGAGACCTTTGCCGACGGTCTCCCCCGATTCGCGTGGCGCGTTCCGCCGCCCCAAGGGGCCACGAACGGCATCGTCGTCTGCCTGTTTGACGGCACGCGCCACGCGCAGGAAGTTGCCCCTGTTTTATCAGCACTTGCCGCAGTCGCGCACCGACCGATTGCCTTGGCGACCCTCGACTGCCCGCCCCGCGAACGCACCGCTTGGCTCACTCAAACGCCCGCCGCCCAGACCAATCTTCCCCCCGCTCTCAAAACTGCCCGGCACCGTGCTGTCGAACTACGAACGCTTATTCGAAATTGGCGCCGAACTAGTCCCGTCGCGACTTGGCCACACCTCTTCGTTGGGCATTCGCTGGCGGGACTCTTTCTGCTGGAAACCTTTGCTGATACCCCCGATTTCGCCGAGGGAGCACTTGTCCTCGACCCCTCCATTTGGTGGGCCCCCGGTCGATTGCAACGCCCGCTTCCGGTCAATCGAATCCATCTTGCCTTCGCCCGAGCGTCGCAGAATTCTCCCCTTGCCAAGTTGCAGTCGGAGGCCTTGCAGGCGTTTCAAGCAGCCCACCCCGAACTTACCATTGACCACTTTTTGGATGCGACGCACGCCACGATTCTCCCCCTTCATATTCGGGAACTTCTGGTTCAATCAATCCGCCGTATGGAGTCGACAACGGTTTTGATTCCCTTGTCTGCCGGGGGCGCCATATTCGAGTGAACCTCTCGGTTGTCGATGCGCATAGAGGAGTCCGTCCTCATACTGTATACACAATGGAGCAACGCTCCATCTTGCCGGGCGTCGCCTGTTGCGATGTAGATTAGCCTGACGCTTCCGCAAGCCCGTTCATTATCCCAAGATGGGGCAGGCGGGGCAATACAAAAACTGGATTTTGATAAAGCGGACGCGATGATTGGGTTTGTCGGCGCAGACGGGATATCTTACCAATGGAACGCGCCCATTGGTACTAACCATTGAGACCAGAAGATGCCCGTCAATCTCTCCCCGAGATGCCTATATCCAGATGCAGGAGGTACGCAGGTATTTCGTGGATGAACGGATGTTTTGCGGCCGATTGATGGGATTGGCTAGTCGAAAAGTGCGGTCACCTCTCGCCGGAAGCATCGGTATTCCTTCTTGACGCCTGTGTGCCCGACCTTAGCCGTATTTGACCGATGCAGTGCCCTAAAAATAACAAAAGAAGCCGCCATCCTGATGGACAGCGGCTTCTTTCAGGGATATGCTCCCTACTTGCTCAGCGCCTTGCGGATT
>JAXFQS010000068.1:0-12798 GCA_034178815.1 Kiritimatiellia bacterium
GAAGGTTTCCTACCCAATGGCTCTACCAGTACAAACGATGGCGGGACATTCCTTACAACGCTACGCCGGAAGAGTTTCCTTTCTATGCAAGACCCGACAAACACGATCTTCCCCCAGCGTCTTAATGCCGAAGCGGTTGCCCCCAATCGCTTCTTTCATTATGTAGACACATTCCGGGAAGGCGGCGCCCTGCCACCTATGCTACAACTCAAGGTCGAGCACACCCGCCGCGTGGTAGCCGACGCGCTTCGTATTATGCAGGCGGAAAACTGGCCGAACGACCGCATACAAGAGGGGCTCTGGGCTGCCTGGCTCCACGACATCTCGCGGTTTGAACAATTCCTTCGCTACGGCACCTTCAGCGACCGAAAAAGCATCGACCACGGGGCACGCTCTGCCGAACTGATTGCCGAGAAGAAACTGCTTGACGGCCTCCCTCTAGAAGTCACAGCCCGGATTACCGAAGCCGTGCGCGTCCACAACAAAAAATCAATCCCCCCCGAACATCAAGGCGTACAACTAGATCTGAGCCGTTTGGTTCGCGACGCAGACAAACTGGATATTCTCGCCCTCCTGAGACACACGGCTGAGCGCGGCGAATTGCTAAAGAATCCGGACATATTCTGGGGGCTCCCCGTGCACGCCCCAGTCAATCCAACCGTCCGCTTGGCGATTCAAAACCGTCAGCCAGTCGACTACCAAGCCATAACCAGTCTGGCCGACTTCGTTATGATTCAAGTCGGATGGATTAACTGCGGACTCGAGTTTCCCGCCACCCGCGCTCTGGCGGCAGAACGAAACGAACTCGAGTTCCGGCGACAGTTGTTGTTGGAACTCACCGCAGATCCTACACTCCAAACACTCTTCGAAAATTTAAGTTCAAATTGAAATATAACGACTTTTGACAATCTCCGGAAAATTGTCTTGCACTAAAGTGCCATATCCGTTATCCTACCTCTTTCGCAAGTCACAGAATTCCAAGAGGTACTGCACAGCATGTCCACGAAAAGTTCCGCACGGTCGATTCTAATTCTGAGCCTGTTGAGTCTCTGCTCGACAACATACGGAGCCGGTTTTGCCATCTACGAACACAGCGCCAGAGGTATGGGTCTGGGAGGCGCAGTCATTGGCGAGGCCGCCGATGCATCAACCGTTGCTGACAACCCTGCGGCGATGACAGATTTGGAGGGCTTCAGTTTTTACGGTGGCTTGACCGCAATCGTACCGACGACCGACATTTCTATCCGAGAGACCGGGCGCAAGTACCATATGAAGCGCGATGCCTTCGCCATTCCCGCGGTCTTTGCGACTTGGCAGCTTTCAGACAAGTGGTGGCTTGGATTCGGGGAATATACTGAGTTCGGGCTCGGCTCCCGCTACCATAGCAATTGGGATCTCGCCTACAGTAGTTATGACACTTCGCTGGAAACCTTTACGATTAACCCTACAATTGCCTATAAGTTGACAGATGACCTTTCCCTTGCGCTAGGAATGCGTATCATGTATGCGGCGTTCGAATACCACAGCCGGCCGCTGTACAATGCTCCTTCCGCCGCTTTAAGCGCTATGGGTGTGCCCCCTGTCTTGCACGACCACTTCCGCGAGCAAACCTTCAATGTCGATGGTGACGATGTTGGATTCGGGTGGAATGCCGCTGTTCGCTACCGCATTACGGACAAGTGGTCTTGGGGCTTTACCTACCGCTCTCCGACTTGGATTCATATTAAAGGTGACATTTGGACGGAATCCAGGGTTCCTTCCAATATAGTTCCCGGTGCCCAGCGCAACACCAAGGGCGATGGGAAGATTACTCTGCCGCAGGCATTTGTGACGGGGGTAAACTATGCCCCGACTAAAGACTGGCTCTTTGGTGCGATCGTGACTTGGACGCAATGGAGTTCTTACGAGGCGCTCAACATCAATGTCAACCAGCCATTGCCAGCATTCGGCGGTAAAACCGTGATGGGCGGCACGAAGAACTATCACGATGTCTTTCGTTTCGGCATTGGCGGCGAGTGGCAGTTTATCGACAACTTCAAATGGCGGATGGGCTTTGTCTACGATATGGATCCGACTGCGGAGGGTAATGCCGATACGATTGTCCCGGCTGCTGACCGTTTCATCCTCAGTTCGGGGCTTGGCTACACCTACGATTGGCTTACGGTTGATCTGAGCTACAGTTTCCTCTACGGGACCGACGAGACGCGCACCATCCACGGTGCGGCGCACCAGGCTTTGACTGCTGACTTCAGCCACTCACGCGCCCACATGCTGGCTCTCAATATCGGCGCCAAGTTCTAACCCATAGCCTAAAAAAACATCTATTCTCGGCTCCGGCGGATACCCGCGGGAGCCTTGGGCATTTTGGCTCCCTGCCCTGCGCCTGAAGGATTTCCCCCCAGAAGCGCGTTCCAAGGTTGAAGTTGGAAGGAAAATATGGTTTAATAAGAGACCTAGCAACCGATTGCCCCCAAGCCTACGAACCTTTTCAACCATGTTCTTGCAATTCCCACACCTCATTCCTATATTGCTCTTGGCGATGGCGCTTGCCGGCTGCGGAAGAGACTCCCACAATCTAACGGCGATAGAGAGCCGAGAGCGACAGAACTCCCATTTCCAGGAAGGGCTTGAGGCCGAACGCCTCGGGGAGTGGAAAAAAGCCATTGCCTGCTACGAGGCCCTTCTTGACGAAAGCCCCAAAGCGCTCTCTGCACACTTCCAATTGGCCGTCCTCCTGCACGACCATACCGACCGACTCGTCGAGGCTATTTACCATTACAGCCGATACCTCGCCACACGCGGCGACGACAGCGAGAAAAAACAGGTTGCCCTCGCCCGGCGCCAAAATGCTGAGCAACTTCTCACCGGACGCCTGCTCGCCGCCTCGGGCGTCTCTGCCGATGCCGACAAGGCCAAGATTATCGGCAAGAATGCCGAGTTGAAGACCCGTCTTGCCCAACTCGAAGGGCAACTCAAAGTAGCCAAAGCCGAGCGTGCAAAACTCGATTCCAAAGTCGCCGCGCTCGAAAAAGACAACACGCGCCTGCGCGATCTCCTCCAGCAGGTACAGTCCACCCCTGCCAAGCCATCCGGACCATCCGCCGCACAAGTCGCCAACGACCTTCGCCAGCGCAAACCATCTCCCGAAGCCGATCGCAAAAAACAGCGCCTCAACGAAGCCCGCGCCCTCATCAAAGAATCCGAGACTCGCCCGGAAGAAACTCAGCCCCTTCCAGAGGTCAAGCCCCCGTCAGACGAACCAGAGAAAAAATCCTCCCCCATTCGAGGATTCATCAACCCCTTGCACGAGCAAGAAATCCCCGCAACCGTCGATCATCCCAAGACCTACACCGTCCGCCCGGGCGACACCCTCTTCCGCCTTGCCGAAGAATTTTATGGCGACAAATCCATGTGGAAAAAGATACGCGACCTCAACCGAACCGTTATCGATCCAGACGGCAGGCTGCGCACCGGTCAGACCATTAAACTCCCATGAGCCGCCCCCCTCGCCTTCCCCTTTCAGGTTCGCAGGACGGCGTTTGGCGCGAAACCGATATGCGCCCCAAGCGTTTCCGCGTGCGTAGCCGCCGATCGGGCGAATTCTTTGGCATATTGCCCCTGCGAGGCCAATTCGGCACCCCCTTGACAATCGAAGAAGACCAGGCCGAAAGGCGAGGAAGAAGACTCTTGACAATCGGACTCGCGCTCAGTATCCTATGGCTCCTGCTGATGTTTTGGCATTGACCCCACCTCAATGCCCAGCACCTCCCGATGGAACCGAAAACCTACCATATTCTTCAAGTAGTCCCCGAACTCAACGAAGGCGGCGTAGAGCGCGGCGTCGTGGAACTCAACCGCCTCTTCCATGCCGCCGGCTGGCGCAACAGCGTACTGACGCGAGGGGGCAAACTCTGCCAACAAATCGAGCACGACGGCGGCAAAGTCTTCCTTGCCGATGTGGCATCCAAAAACATTCTGACCGTGCCTTGGCGCATCCTCCACCTGAGGCATCTGCTAAAGCAAATCAAGCCTGACTTGATTCATATTCGAAGCAGAGTGCCTGGCTGGCTCATTCGCTTGACCGGAACCAAAATTCCCATAGTCACAACCGTCCACGGCATCAACCACATAGGCAAATACAGTTCCATCATGTTGCGCGGAGAAAAGCACATCTGCCCGAGCCACTTTGTAGCCGACTTCGTCTGTGATGCCTACGACATTCCCCCAAAGAAAGTGCGCGTCATCCCTAGAGGCATTGACCCAATCGCGTTCTCCCCAGAGCACCTCGACCGCCAATTCATAGCCGACTGGAAGGCCAAATGGAGCCTTTCCGGTGCCTTTGTCATTCTCGCGGTAGGCCGCATTACCCCACTAAAAGGCCTGGACATTCTAATCCAAGCAGTTGCCAAACTCAAAGGCACCCAATGCCCCAACGCCAAGCTCCTGATTGTTGGAGGCGTAGGCACCAAACATGCTGACTACTTGGCTCGCCTCAAACGCTTGGCTGCCGAACTGGGCATCGCCGATTCGGTACACTTTGCCGGCAGTCAGCGGCAACTCGCGGAAATCTATAGTTGCGCTCAAGTGACCGTTTCGGCGACAACGGCAAAACCCGAAACCTTTGGTCGTAGCATGGCCGAATCCTTGGCGCTGAATGTTCCGGTCGTAGCCACCCGTCATGGCGGAGCGTTGGATATCGTCCGGGAGGGGCTTGACGGCTTTTTAGTCACGCCGGGGTCCGTCGATGAGATGGCGGAGTGCCTTTGGAAAGTATCCCAAAGTACCTTTGGAAACCTCAGAAGTTCGGCACTCGCGAGGTTCTCTCTTCAGCATATGGCGGACGAAACACTGGCTGTATACCGGGAAGTATTGGAGCAATAACTGATGTCGACATTTCTATCTGCAACGGGTTGGTGTTATCTGATGGCGGCGCTCTTAGGAGCTTTGGGCGGGGGGGCATTGCTGGTTCCGAACGCTTCCGCCCAGGCATTGAAATTGCTCCCGAGAAATCGTCTCATCGGGGTCATACTGACGCTTTGGGCGTGGGCGTGGGCTGGGCTTGTCGTGCACGAAATGAACCCGGCTATTCTGGGAAAACTATTGGATTTCCTGCCTGCGCTCTTTGCTTTCTGCGCGGTGGCAAGTTGCTTTTGGATGGGGGAATTGCTTTCCTGCCGCGCCCTGTCCGGATTGCTGATGCTCTTTCCGATGCCTATGATTTTGGCGGTTCGGGCGGCGGAAACGGATTGGCGTCTATTGCCGGTTGCAACGGGGTATTTGGCTGCGATTGTCGGGATGGATGTGATGCTTTACCCATGGCATATGCGCGATGCATTTTTCTGGGTGGCGGCGCGGCAGGCGCGACTGAGGGTGGTAGGGACGATTGCGATTATTTGGGCCTTGGCATTTGTTTGGGCGGGGCGCGCCTTGCTCTCATTCGCCCCGTAATCTTCCGATGAAAATTCTGCTGACGGGGGCGCGGGGGCAGTTGGGGCGAACTCTGACGGCCTATTTCGCCCAATGGCACGAGGTGGTTGCCGCGAACCGCCCCGATTTTGACCTGTTGAAGCCTGATTCTATTCATCAGGTTGTGGGGTTATCTGCCCCCGATGTTGTCATTCATTGTGCGGCATTGCCGGATGTCGATTTCTGCCAGCTTCACCCGCAGGAGGCTTACGCGGTCAATGCCGACGGGACGAAACATCTTGCCAGAGCCTGCGCTCGGGTTGGTGCCCGGCTGATTTACATTTCGACCGACTATGTTTTCAAAGGGGATGCCCGCGCCCCTTATCGCGAAGATGCTCCGGCTTGCCCCGAAACCGTCTACGGTCGCTCCAAGCTTGAAGGGGAGCAGGCTGCGCTCGAACTGCTTCCAGACTCGGCCGTCATCTGCCGGACTGCGTGGCATTATGCATCTGGCGGACATGGCTTTCTCCAAAAGATGCTGCGGGCTGCCTTTGACCCGAGCAGCAAGGCGTTGGAGGCTATCAATGACCAGTATGGAACGCCAACTTCGACTCGAACTATTGCCGCGGGGTTGAAGGCCATTCTTGCCCGCCCGGATGTACACGGCGTCCTGCATCTATCGTGCGAGGGTGGCACCACTCGATACGATTTCGCCTGCGAACTTCTTCGCCAACTGAGGGTTCAAAAGCCAGTTCTGCCGTGTTCGCTTTCTGATGATCCACGGCCTGTGAAGCGCCCTGCCTACACGGTCTTGTCCAAGGCTAGGTGGAGGCGATGGGGGCTTGAGCCCTTGCCCGATTGGCAGAACGATTTAGCCGATTTCCTTGCTCTTGGTATACCTCAATGATTCCCGCCCCCTTCCATTTCAGGTTGATTGGATGCGACTCTGACCTGGACATCATCCGCTCGATTGCTTCCCGAATCTGGCCGGAAA
Organism: Kiritimatiellia bacterium; assembly: GCA_034178815.1. Classification (GTDB taxonomy): domain Bacteria; phylum Verrucomicrobiota; class Kiritimatiellia; order RFP12; family DVOR01; genus JAXFQS01. The sequence goes on from JAXFQS010000068.1 coordinate 6,401, forward strand.
CATTCCAGCGAATTCTCGCACCGGAGCAAATCGGCTACATGATGCGGATGATGTATGCGCCCGAGGTACTCAGGTGCGAGCGACAGGAGGGGCATACTTTCGGGTTGCTCTACGATGCTCAAACCCCAATCGGCTACCTGCAACTCTCCGCCTATCATCCGAGGGACACGGCGAAACTCCACAAACTCTACCTTCTCGCGGCGTACCATCGCAGAGGCTTGGGGCAGGCGATGCTTGATTTTGCGGCGAATCTTGCCAAGGAACAAGGGTTCTCGCGCCTTGTCTTGAATGTCAACAAGCAAAACGAGCCCGCCATCAAGGCTTATCGCCGCAATGGGTTCTCCCTCGCGCAATCCGTCGTCAATGATATTGGCAACGGCTTTGTGATGGATGACTATATCTTTGCCCGAGACCTTTAGTCCTGCCCCGCATTCGCAGTCGGCTTCAGCCCATAAAGGCATCTTCCTCTGCCGCCAACAGGTTGCAACCTTGCCCGCGCATTCGAATACACCTGCCTCGGCCTAAAGTATCTACCTTTCCCTCAAGGAGAAGCCTAGGAGTCAATCCATGCCAAAACAAAGGCGGAGAGATGCCCTCGGCATCCCTCCGCCCCATACAGATGCAACTCAGCCTCGGCTAATCTTCGTAGACGACCTTCTTCTCGCCTTTGACGATTTTGCCGATGACAGTAGGACGGGCGCGGTTCTTCTTGAGCAAGGCCAACGCCGTGTCGACATCCTTGGGATTGACTATGATCACAAAACCAATGCCCATATTGAACACGCGGTACATCTCCTCGCGGTCGACCTTCCCCTGGCGTTGCAGGAAGGAGAAAATCTCCGGCACACGCCAACTGTTCCGGTCGATTGAGGCGTTGACATTGGCCGGCAAAACCCGTGGAATATTGTCTGTAAAGCCGCCGCCCGTAATGTGCGCCATTCCCTTGATGTCGACCTTCTCCATAACCGCCAGTACAGGCTTGAGGAAACTCTTGTGGACAGCCAAAAGTTGCTCACCAACCTTCAAGTTCGTCCCAGGGATATTGTCATCTGGACTCAACATGCACTGATCGAAGATAATCCGGCGCGCCAGCGAATAACCATTGGTCTGAAGGCCACCAGAAGCCAGTCCGATGATGATATCGCCGACACGAATCTTCTCACCTGTGATAATCTTCTTGCGCGGCACCATGCCGACAATCGTACCGACCAAATCGTACTCGCCCTCGGGATAGAGCCCTGGCATCTCCGCCGTTTCCCCCCCAAGAAGCGCACAACCATTCTCCTTGCAAGCCTTGCACAACCCCTTTACAACCTGGTTGAACACCTTGCCGTCAAACTTCGACGCGCCAATGTAGTCCAAAAAGAAAAGCGGCGTAGCCCCTTGGACTAGAATATCGTTGACGCAATGGTTGACGATGTCCTGCCCAATCGTGTCATGGCGGCCAATCATTGCGGCCACTTTCAACTTCGTTCCAACCCCATCGGCACTCGCAACCAGCAGATTCTCCTTGCCCGGCGAAGTGAATAGACCGCCAAACGCGCCAATCCCCCCGACAACACCGGGCGTATTAGTCTGCTTGACCATCTTCTTGATCGATTCAATGCCATTCATCTTCGAATCGATATCCACACCTGCCGCAGCATATGCGGTCAGGACCTTCGCTTCATCAACCTTCTTCTTGGCGGCCATACTTGCTCCAGTTATCGTTCGCAGGAGCGGAAACCCCTCCAGCGTCTAAAGCAAGAAGTTTAGCATCTCCAAACACTTCAGGCAAGAATAAAGCCACCTACCCCCCTATTTCCTTCCTATCCACCAGGAAGTTTGCTATAATTCTATCTGCTTATGAAATGCGAAATCTGCCATAAAAACGAAGCGCAAGTAGCCGTCGAACGCCTGATTGACGGCACCAAGAAAGAACTCTATGTTTGCAAGCGTTGCGCAGTACAACAGCCCCCCAAGAGCACCAAGCAGAGTTTGCCCCCATTCGCCTCCGTCGTAAACCTAGTGCTCGACGCCACCGCACAGGCCATCAAGCACGGCGCAATCACCCGAAAAGCGGCACAAAGCCAAGCCCCCGAGTTTGAACTCGAAAAGAGCTGCCCCAATTGTGGCACTACAGCCAAACAAGTCACCAACGGCGAGCGACTCGGATGCCCACAATGCTACGAAACCTTCGCCTGCGAAATCCGCCTCCTTCTCGACGACTGAACTATGCGTTTCCGCTCTCCCCTCCCAGCCAACCAAATGATTGTTCTCTCCTCAAGGGTTCGCTATGCCCGAAACCTTGAAGGATTCCCCTTCCCCACGCGCCTCACGACCACTCAGGCAAAACAGATTCTTTCGACCGTCTCCGGCGCCTTCAAAGGCATCGATTCCCACACACGCTGCGCATTAAGGGGTAGCTCCGACAGCTTTGAAGCCCAGGCATTCCTTGCTGAGCACCAAATCAGCCACGAGTTCCAAGACAGCCCTCTGCAAGACGCCACGGCTTACTTCACCTTTGGCAACCAACACCTCAGCGCTATGGTCAACGAGGAAGACCATATCCGCCTCCAGTCCATCCGAGATGGGCTTGCCTTGACACAATGCCTTGACGACATTCGGATTGCCGACAAAGCGCTCGCGGACATTCTTCCCTACGCCACCAGTCCGAAGTGGGGCTATTTGACAGCCTGTCCAACCAATTCAGGCACCGGGTTCCGGGCTTCCCTTATGGTACACCTCGGCGCACTCACGATTACCCAGAATTACAAGGTGGCGATGATGCGCGCGCTTGAAGACCTCGATCTCAACTGCCGGGGCTACTTCGGCGAGGTACCAAGCGACTGCGAGCCTTTTCTCGGACCAGTCTATCAGATTTCCAACCGAAAAGCCTCAGGCGAGACCGAAGAGCAGGTCATTCAGCGAATTACTCAAATCGCCAATGACCTAACGAAGCGAGAACTGGATTGCCGCCTGCGCTTGCTGAACACAAGGGAAGGGCGAGCAACCTTGCGAGCTCATACACTCCGCCATCTTGCCTTGGCAGTCAATCAAGAGCAGTATGACGAGCGTGATTCAGCGCTTGACCATCTACTCAACCTCTATCTGCCTGCTGAACTTGGACTGCTCAAGGATATCACATTCAAGGACTTGCGTCAACTCGCAACGCAGAGCGAGAAGGACAGATTTCTCCGATTCGGCGAATGTAGCGCCCCCCCCTGTTCCGGCGAAGCCTTGACGATACAAGAGTTCTTTGACAAACGCCACTATCGCCGTGGCGCCTTATCCGAAAAGGTTCTGTTGTCTTGATGTCTTTCTTTGCCTCTCCCCCGGCGCTCTTATTGCTTCTGACGCTCCCCATCATTGGTTGGAGGCTATTTCGCCGTTGTCGTGTCACAACCATCTTCGCGCCCCTATCTAGGCGGGTGCCCGCACACGGTTCGACCTGGCGAACTCGCCTTCTCGGTGGGGTTCCCTATCTTTATCTTTTGGGATTGGCGAGCCTCATCATTGCTACGGCGGGGCCGCAAAAAGTCGATCAACGAACAAGCCAACATCTCCAGTCGATAGCCATCGAAATGGCCGTCGACATCTCAGGCTCTATGCGGGGGCTTGACCTCTCGCCCAGCCGGGAAGAACTAAGAACTCGCCTTGATATCGTCAAAGAGACCTTTGCCGCCTTTGTCCAGTCCCGACCAGATGATTTAATTGGTCTGGTCACATTTGCCGGCTATGCATCCACCCGAGTTCCGCTGACGGCGGATCACGAGGTTCTCCTCCATGTGCTGGGAGGGGTGCGTATGCCTGACGAGGAGGCTGACGATGCAGACGCCTCTCCAGTATCCAGGGACGAGAACATGACGGCTATAGGCGATGGTCTTGCCACTGCCATCGCTCGTCTGGAGTCGGCGGAAACCAAGAGCAAAATTGTTATCCTGCTCAGCGATGGAGAGAATAACTTCGGAGCCATTACGCCTCAACGGGCGGCGGAGGCGGCAAAAGAGTTGGGTATCCGGGTCTATACGATTGGCGTCGGATCCTCGGGTATGGTTCCCTACTGGACGGGAAACGGTATTGCGAGGGGGATGCTTTCGCTTGACGAAACCACGCTCCAGGCTATTGCCCAGACAACTGGCGGACTTTACGCCAATGTCACCAGCAAGGAAGCCTTGCAGCAAGCCCTTGGCGAGATTGCTACTCTTGAAAAAACGGATGTCGAACGGCAGATTTGGCGTCATGCCACACCGAGATACCGGTCTTGGCTCATCGGTGGTATACTGCTGTTGACAATTGCCTGCTCATTGAGTTTGGCATTTCGCCGCGCCATTATCTAGCGGCGGAATTGTCACAGTCCCCCCATTGGGCGCTTGGAAACTGCCCGGATGAGCAAGAGCCCCTCGCCCCCGAACCGCTGAATCTTTACGCGCGCTGGCAGGAACATTCCCTCTCCGTATCCAAGGAACAAGTTGCCCTTCTTTCGGTTGGCAACAGCACCGGCTCCAAGAAGCAAATCTCCCAGTGCCTGGACAACTTTTTTGGAGGGGGATAGACTAGAACAGGCTCTGAACGAAGGGGTTATGCCACTTGACTCCACGCCCCCCAATCCGACGCAAGGGGCATAAAATGGAGTGGACAGATGCCCGGGAAAGGTCTGTTTTACAACTACCTGTTTTGCTTTTGGCTAGGGGCTTGCCGAGGCAAAACGACCGAACGAATACGCGGTGCCTTAAGCAAATCTGCGGCGGCCTGCTTGATTTGTTCGGGGGTGACTGCCTCTAGAAAGTCCTTCGGTCGAAGAATCCGATCAAAGCTAGTCCCCATCAATTCCACCAGCGTGCAAACTGCTGCGAAGTCCCTGTTGTCTTGCCACAGAGCATCCGCGGATCTGAGCAACGGCTCCTTGGCGCGGACGACTTCTTCAGGGGTTGGGCCTTGGGTTGCGTAGCGTGTCAACTCTTCATCGACCAGCGCTTCAATCTTGTCTAGATGGCGCGGCTCGGTTCCGCAAACAATCGAGAAAGCCCCCTCGCAAAGGCAGGTGCGGTTCTCGGCATAGATGTAGTAAGCGAGCCCCCTGTCGATGCGAGCCTTCTTAAAGAGTTCGGATGACAATCCGCTCATCATTCTCGCAAGAAGCGTGTAGGCATCTCGGTTCTTCCCGGAGAAAGACGGAGCATTGCGCCCAAGAATGATGATGGCCTGACTGCAATCTTGCGTGACAGTCAGATTCTGCGCTCGGGTTAAATCCAAGGTCGCGACCGGGGCGAGTTGGGGAGCACCTTCAGGAAGGGCTTCGATGAGCCGCTTGGCAATATTGCGAGCCTTGTCGAGCGGAAGGGCGCCGAAGACGGCGATAGAGCAGTTACCACGCCTGAATGTCTCCTTCAATTTCGAGCGCACCTGATCGGCGGTTAAAGGCTTTACCGTCTCAAGGCGACCATCTAGAGAAATGCGGTAGCGTTGGCAACGGAAAAGTTCCCGCCGACAATTGTCCCAAGCGACCCACTTGGGGGATTCGCGACAGGTCTCTAAGTTCAGCAAGTGTTCCTCCTTGACCTTCTCGAACTCCTCCGGAGCGCAGGTGGGCGAACGAAAGGAACCAATCAACAGGGGCAAAAGATTCTCGACATCGGGCGCAAGCGCTGTCAACGAAAGGGAGAGACTGTCTACTTCCAATGAGGCCGAGAAGTTGGCACCTAACGACTCCAAGCATTCGTCCAGTTTCTCCCGCGAGACACCCTCGTAGCCACGCGTCGCCAAACTCGCCCCAACGGTCAAGATTCCCGCCTCATGCGCGGACTCAAGCAAAGAACCACCCTTGAAGCGCAGATGGATGGTGACCTTCGGAAGTCGGGAATCAGAACGGAGAAAGACGGGCACTCCATCAATTTCCTCTCGCACGGGCAACGGCTTGGAAGGCGACGATGCGGTCTTGTCCGATGCATTGGCCGGTGGAGGAAGCATCAAGGTCTGAGCGAAACAGGTGGGCTTGAGATAGAGCCGGGCTACCCGTCGGACATCCTCAGGCGTCACCGCAAAAAGAGCCCTCAGACGGTCGCGAGCCGCTGTTGGAGTGCCAAAGCAAAACTCGCTATCCATTACCGTTTCGCACAAAGACATCATATCGTCAAACTGCCTCAGCGTCGAGACGATAAACTGCCGACGCAGGCGGAAAAGTTCAGCCTCGGATGGCAAATCATCCATCAGGGCGGCGAGTTCCAAATCGATGGCCTCAAGCAATTCCGCTCGGCGAGACGGATCGAAAGAAGCGTAGAGACCGAAATAGCCACTGTCCGCATAGAACTGGCAATACCCGGCAATGCTCGTAGCCAAGAAACGCCGCTCCTTGATACGCTCCACTAGGCGCCCTTTTCGTCCGCAACTCAGCCACGCGGAAAGCAATTCCAGTGCCG